>CAIJLM010000040.1 GCA_903821495.1 uncultured Chthonomonas sp.
GAGTAATGTGACTGGAGTTCAGACGTGTGCTCTCCGATCTACGTTCGCTCGCGCCTATCCCAAGGAGAGAGGTAGAGACCAACCTTCATCTTCGCTTCGCGACACGCCTCTGTAAACTCGCGCACAACGTCCCCCTTGCCGTCCTGCCACGGGCTGTTTTTCACGGAGTGTTCGGTATACTTGCTCTGCCATAGGCAGAACCCGTCGTGATGCTTCGCCGTCAATATCACATACTTGAAGCCCGCCTCCTTCGCAGTCTGCACCCACTGCCGCGCCGAGAGTTGGGAGGGTTGGAAGATGCGCGGGTTTTCCGTTCCGTCGCCCCACTCTCTATCGGTGAAGGTGTTCACTCCGAAGTGCAGGAACATACTCAGTTCCGCGTCCTGCCATGTCAGTTGTTGCGGGGTGGGCTTGGGTAGCATTCGGGTAGCTCCTCTCCGTTCAGGCGTTGCCAGAGAGGCGAAGGCGGTAGCGCCCGCCGCCCCTTGTAGAAACTCTCGTCGCGTTCTATCTCCTAGGTTCATTTTTGCGTAAAATCCTTGTCTAATTAGCGCACAGGGCGCGGGAAAGCGACAGGGCTTCTACGCCCTTTCGAGTCCACCGCCCGAACGCCAAAAAAGTAGTTGTCTTTGGAGACTCCCTTGAAAGTGTACTGCGTTACCTTGCCTACAGAGCGCGAGCGCGTCCACATCGCTTCGGTAGTCGCCCGCCACACAACCTCATATCCTACCACGTTCGGCTCTTGAACCGCCTGCCACTCTAGGTCGGTATCTTCCGTAAGCCGGCGTGTAAGTAGTCCAACGCCCTGCGGAATCGCAGGGGCGGAAGCCATGAGCGCGGCGGCTACGGCATTGACACGCGCCACCTTCGCGACATAAGGAAAATCCACGAACTCTGGTAGGTCGCCGTAGAGGATGTCGTTTTCCGTGCGGACGTTCTGGTGCTGATGATGGTAGTCCTCATTCGGCTCTGTGAAGCGAACAGCGGCGTACCCCCTCTCGTTGAAGGGGATGTGGTCGCCGCCGCGCAGGTAGCGGTCTCGCCTCGCAATGAGCGCGACTCTCTTCCGATCTCGCACGTACTTCGCCGTCGCCTCCTGAATGTAACGGGCTATCTGACGAGAGGGAGAGTCCTCTTCGCCGCCAACCGAGCGTCGAATTTTCGCCTCCGCCTCCGTCTCATTGGAGGCGATACCCTCTGAGAAGACGCGCACTGTGCGACTATCCTCTACACCATTGCCCCCTCGCGTCCCCCCTATAATGTCGTTCGTAAACATCGCCTCGATGCGCCATTTTTGCAGTTTCGCCTGCTCCGCGAAGTAGGTCGAGCCGAGTAAGCCCTGCTCCTCGCCCGCCACGCACAGAAACACAAGCGTCGCCTTAAAGCGGTAGGGCGCAAGGGCGCGGGCGACCTCCAAAACCGCCGCCGTTCCCGAAGCGTCGTCGTTGGCTCCGGGCGCGTCGTGTATCGAATCCGTAGGGCTACTGCACATCGAATCGTAGTGTCCGCTGAGGACAATGTAGCGTTGTTGGTCGGCGGGGAGGTCTCCGGGAAGCGTTGCGACAATGTTGGTCAGCGGAGTAGGTTGCGGCACGCGAGGCGCGACGGGCTGAATAAAGGTCTGCTTCTCCACAATCAAGCGATTGCCGGAAGCCTCTCGCAGTTTGACAAACTCGCCGTACAGCCAGTCCCGCGCCGCGCCGATACCGCGTTGCGGGTCGGTTTGCGAGGAGAGCGTGTTTCGCGTCCCAAAGCCTACGAGCGTCCGAATCGTCTTTTCAATGTTTTCCGGTTGGATGGCGCGGGAGATTCGGGCGATGTCCGCCTCTTTCTGCGCTTGCGCGGGAGAAAAGGCGAGAGCGGCGAGTAGTAGGGTGAGGGGTAGTCGCATGGCGCGGGGCTTCTCCTAGTCTTCGGCGTATTGGGACATGGGCAGGTAGTCCAGAATATCAAAGGCTTTATTAGATTCCAAATACTCTACACAGGCTATCGCGTATTGAGTCGCCAATGGCTGATTCGTATCAAATATCTTTTTGAAACAGTTCAGGCAATTTGTATGCGGATGCGAGTCTGACAGGAATAGGAGAAGCGCTCTATCGCTTAACGGAAAACTCTGTTGGACGGCGAGAAGAACAAAATAAAGCGAGATGATATAACGGCTACGCTCCCGCAGGAGGTCTTCTCGTTGTAGAAGGTCGAAAAAGTCAATCGTAACCTGAGCGCGGTGATTGTCGTAATGGCTTGCGTCTTGATTAACGACAACAGGTATAACACCTTGAAAGCGGATAAGGTCACGCGGGTCGTCTACCGTGTCGCCAATAGGAAAGAGCAGTAGCGGCTTTTCTGAACTATTCAAAGTGGCAGGGTCGTCCCCCGCTGTATCGCGACTGCCTTCGATGGGAAAATGGCAGTTCTTTAATCCGCTATTGCAAGTTTTACAGGCGACGGCGTAGTTTGCTAGGTGATATGCTAACTCTGTGTATCCTGTAGGCGAACTAGCGCCAATAGGAAACATATACGAAGGAACTTTTCCCCATGCTACGACTGCACCTTTGGGGCGAAAATGCTCCACATCGAACTCGACTCTTCCATGCTCTTTAGAGCCAATTTGGCGTTCGCAGTAGGCGCATTTATCGTGCTGAACCTCCATAAAGACGGATTTTATTTCGCTCCAAATAGGAGGAAATTTTAAGCCTTTTGTATGCTTCTGCGCTCTTTTAGCCCATGTTGGCGCTATAGCGCTTACCTTACTTTCAATTTCAGTTCGTTTAATAGAGTAGCATATCATAAGTTCGCCTTCTCAAAACCCTTTCGTCAGGCGACGCATCAACTCCAACGCGCTCTCGCCATTATCGC
>CAIJLM010000041.1 GCA_903821495.1 uncultured Chthonomonas sp.
CTGCTCGGCGCTATCTGCCTTACACGCCTTCCCATCGACCTGCTTCCCAAAGTCTCCCTTCCAACCTGCGTGGTCATCACCAACTGGCCCAACGTCTCCCCCGAAGAGGTGGAGGCGCAGGTCACGCGCCCCGTAGAGCAGGCGGTATCGTCTGTTCCCGGGTTGTACGAAGTGAACTCCAACACGGTTGAGGGCAGTAGTTTTGTGCGCGTTTCGTTTACTTGGGGCGTAGACATCGGGCAAGCCGCCGTTGACGTTCTTCAACTGGTAGAGAGGGCGCGGCAACGCTTCCCCACCGACACCACGCTACAAGCCCCCGTCGTCTTCAAGTTCGACCCCTCGCAGTTACCCATTATTATCTTTGGCGTGAGCGGCGAGGACGACCCTGTCAAACTCCGCACCCTGCTAGATAACCAGATTTCGCCCATGCTGGAATCGGCGGACGGAGTAGCCTCCGCTGTCGTGACGGGCGGTCAGCAGAGAGCCGTTATCGTGGACATAGACCCCGATAGGCTTAGGGCGCTCCACCTCTCGCTGAGTACCATTATCAACCGCATTTCGCAGGAGAACCAGAACCTGCCCGCCGGTATCGCCAAGCAGAGCAAAACCGAGTACACCATCCGTAGCGTGGGCTGGTTCAAGACCCCGGCGGAGATTGCGAAAATCCCGGTTGGCTCCCAAAACGGGCGCGTCGTTTCGCTAGGCGAAGTGGCGAAAGTGCGCGACGAACACTCCGAGACCCGCCTCTATACCCGCCTGAACGGCGCCCCCGCAGTGGGCGTTATCGTCGTCAAGCAGAGCGGCGCGAACACTGTCACCACTGCGAAGGCGGTTCTTGCGAAGGTAGAGCAGATAAAGAAACTGTATCCCAATCTCAAGTTCAAAATCGCCTACGACCAGTCTCAGTACATCTCCGCCTCCATCAACGACGTTACCACAAGCGCCCTTATCGGCGGCGTTCTCGCGATTTTGATTCTGCTCTTCTTCCTACGAAACATTCGTAGCACTCTCGTCGTAGCGCTCTCAATCCCTATCTCGATAATCTCTACCTTCGCCCTCCTCTATATGTGCGGCTTCACGCTAAACACGATGTCGCTAGGAGGTCTGGCGTTGGCGACGGGGCTTATTGTGGACGACGCGGTTGTCGTGTTAGAGAATATCTTCAGGCACATAGAACGCGATAAGAAAAGCGCCCGCGAAGCCGCTATCAGCGGCACAAACGAGATAATGACGGCGGTATTCTCGTCTACTCTAACGATTATGATTGTCTTCCTGCCGCTCCTTCTCATCAAAGGGCAGGCGGGGCAGATGTTCGCTCAGTTCGCCTACGTCGTTATCTTCTCTATCGCTATCTCGTTTCTGGATGCAGTTACGGTTACTCCGATGCTCGCCTCGCGTATCATTAAGGGCGAGGCGCACCATGAACTCGCGGCGGATGGTCACAAGCGTTCGGCGCTAGAGCGGATGTTCCAACGCTTCGGAGTCTGGTTCGACGCGCTGGACGCTTCGTACCGCACGGGGCTAGTCTGGGCGCTCAAACGGCGCTACTGGGTGATTGGCGGCGCGGTGGCGATTACGATGTCTAGTTTTCTGCTCTACCCGATGATTGGGCAACAACTCATGCCAACGACGGATAGCGGCGACTTCTCTGTAAACTTCCGTATGCCCCCCGGCACGTCGTTTGAAGAGACCAACAAGGTTATGCTACAGGTCGAGAAGATTATTCGCGACTACCCTGATGTCGCGACCTGCTTCGCCGCGACGGGAACGAGCCTTAGCCCGCGGGGAACCACTACTGCGTTGACCCCCAATATCGGCGGTCTGACGGTGAAATTGAAGGAAGAGAGAAAGAAGACCACCCAAGACGTTATTAAAGACCTACGCAAGCAGTTCGCCGCTATCTCTGGCGCGAGGATATTCCCTATTCAGTACGATATGGTGACGAACATCCTCACAGGGGGCAACCAGAACGTAGAGATAAACATCTTCGGAGACGACATCGCCAGCCTTTCCGCCGCGGGTAAAGAGGTTTCGCAGAGAATACGAGGAATACCGGGTCTCGAAAACCTCGATGTAAACTGGCAGGAGTCCTCCCCTGAAATTCAGTGGCGGGTAGATAGAGACAAAGCCCTACGCATGGGGCTGAGTTTCGATGATGTAGCGCAGACCCTGAACACGGCGACGAGCGGAGCCATCGCGAGTTACTACCAAGAGGGCGGCTTCCAGTACCCCATTATCGTACAGTTCGCCGAAAACCGCCGTAAAACGCTGGAAGACCTCAAGAACGTGGTGATACGCCCCAAAAACGGCGATGTATCCGGCGAAGGCGTTCTGCTGAGTCAGGTCGCTACAGCGAAATACGCAACGGGTCCTAGCATGATTACGCGCCTGAACCGTCAACGCTACATTCAGGTCTTCGGTCAGCCGCAAGGACGCGCTATCAGCGACATTCAGTCGGACATCGAAAAGGCGCTGAAGGATATGAAACTGCCGACGGGCTACTACTGGAGTTGGGGAACGACGCAACAGCGTCGCGCTGAGGAGTTCGCGGGGCTTGGTTTCGCCATATTCCTTGCGATTGGGCTTATCTATATGCTCCTCGCTTCGCAGTTCGAGTCGTTCGTTCACCCGCTCACCGTTCTGGTCTCCGTGCCGCTCTCCGCTATCGGAGTCGTACTCGCCCTCTTCCTGACTGGGAAGGACTTTGGGCTAACCGCCTTCATCGGTCTGCTAATGTTAGTGGGAATCGTTGTTAAAAACGGTATATTGTTGGTAGACTATACCAACGTGCTACGCGCTCGCGGTTATGAGCGCGACTTAGCCGTCCTCACAGCGGGACCCACCCGCTTGCGCCCTATTCTTATGACGACAAGCGCCGCCGTGCTAGGCATGATGCCCATTGCTATCGGCTTAGGAAAGGGAAGCGAGACGCAAGCTCCCATGGCTACCGCCGTTATTGGCGGACTGCTGACATCAACTCTGCTAACGCTGTTTGTGGTTCCAACCGTCTATACCATCTTTGACGATATAGGACGGCGTTTTCAAAAACAGCCGCCCCTTGTAGGAACGGTTGCGCCCCTATCCCCCGCCGATGCGAGTCAGGATGAGACGGCGTAGTTAAGACTGTCGCGGACTGAGGGTAGGGTAGCCTCGCAAACTTCTAAGATAGATGCCTGAACGAATGTCTTAGAGGACATAGTTCAAAATAACAGGTCGTTCCGACTGCCTGAAAGGGTAAGACAATGCCAATAGTATCGAGCCAATGTTTGCCTGCCAACGTTTCCGAGGCTACAATGGAACAGGCGAAGTTTCTGGAGACGCTCATCCCTAAGTTATCGCGCCGCCTATTCGCCATCACCTCCGCCGACCCCACTGCGGGCTTACCCGCGAGTCAATTGAAGATATGTCTGCTTCTTCAAGGAGGAGAGCGATGTATCTCTGAAATCGCCGAGGAGATGACGGTAACGGTAAGCGCCATTACGCAGTTAGCCGATAGACTCGAAAACGCAGGATTAGTTAATCGCGTAGTAGATAAGATTGACCGCCGTGTGAAGCGACTTCGCCTAACCGAATACGGCAAGTCGCTACTGCAAGCCCGAAGAGATTTGCGCGTGCAGAGAGTGGCGGAGGCGCTAATCCTACTCTCGCCGGAAGTAGTCAGCTCCCTTTGCGATGGTCTGCAAGGGCTGGCGGATGCCGCGTATCAGGTTCTGCCAGAAGTGCAAAACGTGATGGTGGAGATAGTGAAGATGTTGGGATAGAGGGCGCTTTCCGCTCTGTTCTAGAGCGAGTTGCATCGTTTTTCGCGGTTCTCTTCCTAAAAGAGCGAACTCTTGCGGTAAACAGTTGTATCTCGCCTCCGTTCTGCGGTAGAATAGAACATCTCTAAACGTATAGATTCTTGGTAAGAAAGGAAAGCCCATTCTATGGCGCGGACTGTAACAGAAATATCGCTACACGACTCGGCTACCCCCACCCCCGCTTTCGGACCTTCTGGCTCCCCCTTTGTTCTCGCGAAGTTGGACGAACTGGTCAGTTGGGCGCGGCGTAACAGTATGTGGCCCCTCACCTTCGGGCTTGCCTGTTGCGCGATTGAGATGATGGCGAGCGTCTCCTCTCGTTTCGACATTAGCCGATTCGGAGCGGAGGTCTTTCGCGCTACCCCCCGTCAGGCGGACGTGATGATTGTCGCGGGGCGCGTCTCCACTAAAATGGGACCCGTTCTACGGCAGATTTATGACCAGATGCCGAACCCAAAATGGGTTATCAGCATGGGCGCGTGCGCCTCTTCCGGCGGCGTGTATAACAACTACGCCGTCATTCAGGGCGTAGACCAGATAGTTCCTGTAGACGTATACGTGCCCGGCTGTCCTCCTAGCCCCGACGCGCTTCTCTACGGCATTATCAAACTGCAAGAGAAGATAAAAGCGAACGGCTCCGGCGAAGTTATCGAACTCAGCCCCTTCTTCAAAAGACCCGCGTAAGAGAGAGGCGAAAAAGCATGGGTTTCCTACGAACATTGCAAAACACGGCGGACGGCGCGAAAGCCCTCACCACAGGGGCGCGTATCACGATGCGACACTACATGGGGCAACTCCTCAAAACAGAGCCTCTTCAAACCGTGCAGTATCCCGAAGAGCGGCGCGAACAGTTTCCGCGCACCCGCTGGCGGCACGTCCTCACCCGCTACGAAAACGGCTTGGAGAAGTGCATAGGCTGTAGCCTCTGCGCGGGGGCTTGCCCTGCGCGATGTATCTACGTCGAAGCGGCGGAGAACACGGATGAAGACCGCTACTCGCCCGGCGAACGCTACGCCGTGAAGTACGAGATAAATATGCTTCGCTGTATCTTCTGCGGCTTCTGTCAAGACGCTTGCCCGACGGGCGCTATCGTGCTTCGCAAGGACTTTGAACTCGCCGACTTTACACGCAAAGACTTCCTCTATACCAAAGAGATGCTACTCGAAGGCGCGTCCGTTATTCCGCTAACAGCGGTAGGAACGCACAAAGAGGCGGTAAAGTAGCGAATATGGCTGTAACTCTTGAAACCCCAAAGCGGAGGGGGCTGGAATATGTATCCGGTTGGCGGGGCGCGGTTATTATGACGGCGGCTACCGTCGCTCTCGCGCAAGTCTCCTTCTCAATACCCTTTAGCCCCGTTCCGTTTAGCCTCCAACCCTACGCAATCATGCTAACGGGCGTACTGCTCGGTAAACGATGGGGCTTGGTCTCCGTCCTCCAGTACCTGATGTTGGGCGCTATGGGCGCTCCTGTCTTCGCGCTTTGGCGTGCAGGACTGCCCGTCCTATTCGGACACACGGGCGGCTACCTCATGGCGTACCCCTTCGCAGTCATGCTCATCGGCTTTCTGACGGAGCGGCTACCGCTCCCCAAAATGAATCGGGCGTTCGTCGCTTGCCTTGCAGGGCTAGGCGTAATCTACACTTTCGGGTGTACATGGCTCGCCATTTCAACGGGCGGAACGATGAGCGCTTTTCAGGTGGCTATCGCAGGCGCGGGCTGGTTCCTCGTTTGGGATGTCCTCAAGGCGCTGGTCGTCGCTCAAACCTACGCGCTGGCTAAACGAGGCCAGGAGTTCTGATGTCCCGTAAAGTGTTCGTGATAGGTCTGGACTGCGCCGAGCCAAGCCTGATTTTCGAGAAGTGGCGCGACGACCTCCCGAACCTCCAACGTTTCTCCAATTTAGGGGTGTATGGCGACCTTGAGAGCGCGATACCCCCTATCACGGTTCCGGCGTGGATGTGTATGATGACGGGCAAAGACCCCGGAACTCTCGGCATATACGGCTTCCGTAACCGCTCGGATAACTCCTACAACCGTCTGCACTTCGCCAACAGCGCCCGCGTTCAAGAGCCTACCCTCTGGGATATTCTCGCGCAAAGCGGCAAGAAAACCATTGCGCTCGGCGTTCCGCTCACCTACCCCCCGCGCCCTATCAACGGGCTACTGGTGGGCGATTTCCTCACACCCGATACCAACAGCGACTATACCTACCCCTCCAACCTGAAACACGAGATTCGCGAACAGTTTGGCGAGTATCACTTTGATACCAAAGACTTCCGCACCGAAGAGAAAGACCGCCTCCTCGCAGACATCTACACCATGACGCATCAGCGTTTTGATGTGGCGCGGTATCTCGCGAAGAACAAAGAGTGGGACTTCTTTGTTATGGTGGAGATGGGCGTAGACAGAATTCACCACGCCTTCTGGAAGTACTTCGATACCGCCCACCCAAAATATGAGGCGGGAAACCGTTTTGAAAACGCGATACACGACTACTATGTCGCCGTTGACGCGGAGGTAGGAAAACTCATTGAGACGCTAGACGAAGATACAACCGTTCTTATTGTCTCCGACCACGGCGCAAAGCGTATGGATGGCGGCATCTGCTTCAACCAGTGGCTTATAGAAGAGGGCTACCTCGTTCTGAAAGAGGCGACCGCCTGCGAGACGAAGTTCGATGTAAACCTTGTTGACTGGGAGAAAACGACGGCGTGGGGCGATGGCGGCTACTACGGGCGGCTCTTTTTGAACATTGAGGGGCGCGAACCGCACGGTATCCTCCCCGCCGCAGACGTAGAGTGCGTAAAGGCGGAACTTATCGCGAAGTTGGAGGCGCTTGGCGACGAGAGCGGCGCCTCTATCGGCACAAAGGTCTATCGTCCGGAAGAGGTCTACGCGCACGTTCGCAACGTCGCCCCCGATTTAATCGTCTACTTTGGCGACCTGCACTGGCGCTCTGTGGGGAGTATCGGACACCCCTCTATCTGGACACGCGAAAACGACACGGGTCCCGATGACGCGAACCACGCGCAGTTCGGTATCTTCCTGATGGCGGAGGCGCGGGACTTCCAACGCGGACTCTACTCAAAGCCGGGCGGGGGAGAGCGCAAAACGGGACTGTCGCTCTATGACATTGCGCCGACGGTTCTTCGCGCCTTCGGTATCGAACCGCCGCAGGGCGTAGGACGCAACTCGATAGGAAGCGCGACGGACGCGGAAGATGTCTACTCCGAAGAGGAGGAGGCGGAACTTGCGCGTCGCCTTGAGGATTTGGGGTATCTGTAACGCTCTAACTAACCCAGTTTCCTCCGCTTCAACGCCGCCCGAACCTTCTCATGCAGGAGTTTCCACTCTGCCTCCGTCCATGTCTTATCAGGGAAAGCGTCCACTCCAATGTGTCCTGCGATAAACGCCGCGGTTAAGTTTCCAACATTGCGCGGCAGAAATTCGTAGCCTTCGTGCGGTGGGCATTCTGTGGTATCATCAAGAAACTTCGCCATAAACCCAGTAGCGTGTCGGCGTTTTCTCCCTGTAATGCCCTCACTGAACAGACATTCCAAGATTTCCATGCGTTGCCGCACATCTGACCGACGCGCCAATTTCTCAAGCGCCCCCCATACCCTGCTGTCATCTGCGTATCGCGCTATTTGAGATACATCAGTGGCGGGCGTTTCAACATCATTGCCGTAGAGATGGCTATCTGGAACGCGCTCTATCCGTTCAATAAGTAGGCAAACTGCATGAGGATGCTGTATTTTCATCAGAGCGACCATCGCAGAGTCCCACTTTTGCCCCTTCGCTTCCTCCAATAACAGTTTCGCCTTTAGCGCGTAATCGGGAATCAGTTCCGCGATAAGCGTCCTGCTCGAAAGCGGGTATTTGTCGCGCATCGTCTCATAAAGTTCCGCAAGGCGACGCGGATACTTCCACGCAATCAGGTGGAGAATATGCGGGCTAAGTCTTGTACTTCTCTCTGGCGCATAGTTCCCTATAACGAGAGCGTGTCGTACAAGGTAGTTCTCTTCGCCGGCTTTCCGAGCTTCACGCCACCACCTCTCCACCTCCTTTCGTTTGGTAGACATCGTCTCCAGTCCCGTTAGTCCATATATGAGGTCTACGACGACATCGCATACTCGTTCAAAAATCTGCAGGTTGTCGGCATTACCTTGACCGCCCATTCCAGCCCTCACTACCCTGAAACGGGTGGTTCTTACATCCTCAATGTGTTTCAACAGCGTTGGAACCGCCCCAAATCCGAGGCGCCACAACGCCAAGTATGCGAGGGAGATATGGGGTAATTCATCTGTGTCTACGTCCGCGTAGCTTCGCGGTTCGCAGGTGACGAGGCGGTCAATCAGGCGTTCAACTTTGTCGCTAGCAAGGGTAGCCTGTTTTACAGGGAGCCATAACCCCGCCACCATCTCCCGATTGACCTGATTATCGTAAACGGGATTGTAACTCATGATGATTTGAAGTTGCCGAGCTATCTTCGTTCTGCCGGGGCGACCATTCTCGAAAGCGTGTATCCAATACCGCCATGCCATCGAACCTAATTCGCTTCGTGGTTTATAATCAGGGTCGCGAGATGTATATGTTCTACTTAAAAACGCAAGCGCCTGTCCTTCTAATCCCATTTTGTGGCAGAAAATCGCTAAAAGTATCCGTTCGTTAGTCTCGCCCAGTTCAGGGGCGGTGATAGCCATTACAAACAGTCTATCGGCAATCGCCAAATCCACCCAGTAGTTATTAGTCGCGGCGGACTGATACTGGTCGGATACTGGCGACTCAAAATGCAGTTTCCAACGGGCGGGCAACCCTATTTTGCGATTGGAGAGGAGAGGTATGGCGCGGGAAACATGGCGTTTTGTGGCAGGTATAGCGAAGACTACAGAGTAGTGTTTTGACCTATAGGCGGGGCTAGGCACATCTAAAGGCGGATACTCCAGTAACGCAAGCCGCGCCTCTTTGGGCGGAAACGGAAGACCATATTTCTGGTAATCGTCCAGAAGCAGGTCAAGGAGAAAAGCAGGGTCTTGCGGTTTCCGCGCCGTCACAGCGTTCGCTGTAGCGAGAAGCAGAGTTATGACTATCAGGAGACATTTTACAGCGGTACGCATAGCGACTCCCTTTCCTTGTCAGGCAGGGTTGTTGAACCCTAGACGCAGAGCGCCTACATAGAGTTACGGGGCGCTAACCTACTTCCTCCAAAACCTATACCAAAAACGGACGCAACAATCCGCCGACGGAAAGCTGAACGATTTCCAAGACACGAAACAAGGTAACAACCTCTATACTAACTCAATCTCTTCCGCTTCAACGCCTCCCGAACCTTACCATGCAGGAGCTTCCACTCCCTGTCCGTCCATGTCTTATCGGGGTTAGAGTCTATTCCAACCGCATTCGCGATATACATCGCCGCCATGTCGCCTACTTTGAGTCGGGGAAATCCGCTTCCCGCATACGTGTCAAAATATCTCGGGTCGTCCGGCGCTCCGTGTTTATCAACCATGACGACGCGTTCGGATGTATCATCAAGGAATTCCGCCAAAAAACGTAAAAGGCGGCGGCTCCGTTCGCCTTGACCTCCGTGATAGTAAACGCTTTCCAATACCTCTAACCTGCGCCTTGTGTCTGCCCGACGCGCCATCGCCTCTAACGCCTCGAACACGCGGCTGTCATCCGCTCTCCCCGCAATTTGCGAAACGACAGCGACGGGACTTTTCGACATATCTAGATTCCACTGGCTCTGCGTTTGGTTTATTCGCTGTATCAGCAAAGGAACCGCCTGCGCGTGTTTCAGGTTTAGGAGCAGAACTAGCGCCTGCCGCCACGTCTCCATGTCTTCGCTCGCCGCGCCTTGAATAAGCAGGTCGGCTGTTCTGGTATCGTCAGGATAGCGGGAGACCAGCATCTCAGCGACAAGCCACTTTCTGTCTAGCGGGTAATTGGTAAGCATCGTCTCATACAAATCCGCGAGGCGTTCTGGATACTGCCACGCAATCAGGTGTACGATATGAGGGCTATAAGGCGTGTGCCCCGTAGAAGCGAGGTCAGCGTCTAAGGCTCGGCTTACAAGCCGCTCCGCTGGTTCAACTTTCTGCAATTCGCGCCACCATGCCTCTAACTTTTTTGGTTGCAACGTCGCTAATCCTGATAAATCGTACAGGATATCCCCCACAATATTCGAAATACGTTCAAAACGGTGAGTGTCAAACCCGTCAAAATTGTTATGTCCTTCTACGCCGTGAAATAACGTCACGAAACGGGTCACTCTGTTATCGTAAAGGTGTTTCAGAAGAGCGGGGACTGCATCGTAGCCTAGTCGCCACAACTCCACGTAGTAAGGGGAGATGCGAGACACGTCAACCGCCTCCTTGTTATAGTAATAAAAATCGCGAGGCTCGCAGTTGACGAGGCGGTTAAGAAGTCTCTCCACCCTGTCGTCGCCATCTTCCGCTCTCTTGACAGGTAGCGTCAAATCTGCGACAAGGCTCCGGTGGCTTTTCGTATCAAGACCATAGGGTGTCTGCAAGATAGTTCTAAGGTGCGAAACCACATCTCCTCTCCCAACGCGACCATGCTCAAAAGTGCCTCTCCAATACTGCCACGCCATATCGGCAAGTTCGCGCCTTGGGTCGTAGTTGGCTTCCCGCCCCTTATACGCCCGATTCAAAAATAGAGACGCTACCTCCAACAAGTAGCGTTGGCGACACAGTATCGCTAAGAGAATGAGATGCTGGTCATCGCTAAAGGCGGGATACTTGAACGACGGCGCGACCTCAAGTTGGTTCGCTACCGCGGAATCGACCCAGTAGTTTTTCACTTCCGCTTCTTCATAAACGTCCCAGTATGGCGGGTTAAAATCAATCTTCCATCTGACGGGTATCTTCACCTTGAGACTAGAGAGCGGGATAGCGGCGACAGCGTTGCGCCGCCTATGC
>CAIJLM010000042.1 GCA_903821495.1 uncultured Chthonomonas sp.
AACTCTGAGCGTCGTAAAAACCGCCACATTCCTTAAAATGGGCAACGTCACCAAACGCTACGGGCAAGCGGCTACCTTCACGGCGGTTATTCGGCGGACAACTGATAGCGCAAGGCTGGCAGGAAAGACGATTTCACTCACGCTGGATGGAGACTCCATCGGGCAAGCGACGACGGATGCAAACGGTGCTGTCGCCTTCACCTATCTGGTGGACGAGCAACTACAGGCGGGGGCGCACGACATCGAAGTCACTTTCGCGGGAGACGCGAGTTATAAAGCCTCCGTCATAGACGTTTTTCTCTCCGTTGACCCTGCGGACACGAGAATCACGGTGAACAGCGTAGCGGGGACTTACGGTCAGACGAAAAGCCTTGTCGCGATACTCAAGCGCAATACCGACAACAAAGTCGTGAGCGGCAGGGCGATAACCTTCTCTGTAGACGGCGTTAGCGTGGGAACTGCAACCACCGACTCGACGGGCAAGGCTACGCTTCCTTACCTCTTCGACGAACCGGTGACGGCGGGCGCTCACACCCTCGCCGCGACCTTCACAGGTGATGACGGCTACAACCCTTCGACGAAATCCGCCTCTCTTACGGCAAGTCAGGCGGCAACCAAAATATCGCAACCCTCCATCACTGGCAAAGTCGGCGCAACCGTCCAACTCGTCGCGAAGCTGAAACGCGGTACGGATAGCAAGTACCTGAACGCTCGAACGGTACGCTTCTCTGTGAACGGTAGCGAAGTTGGAACGGCGCTGACCGACTCCACAGGAACCGCCGCCTACTCCTACACGATTCCGAGTAGCCTCACGGCAGGGAAGTACACGCTGAAAGTGACGTTTGACGGCGACTCCTTCTATCTTGGGAGCGCGTATAGCGGGGCGGCTTTGACGGTGAAGTAGGGTCGGGCGCTAGGGCGGAAGGCTTATCGCGCTGACCCAGCCACCCCCTCTAAATCTCCCCCTTCACAAAGCTCACTGGGGTATGTACGGTTACTGTGTTCAAAAAATCGAATCGCCATACAACCAAGCCTATAGGTCAAGTCTTTCTCCCGAATCGGGAGAAGGATGTCCGAAGGACAGGATGAGGGACGGGTACAGATAAGCCTTCCCTATCTCAAACTCGCTCATACATACCCCAGTGAGCCTTCACAAAGGGGAGACTTGCAATGCTTCCATTCTCCGCCGACTTTTGAGGAGTGTAGAAGCCTTCCGACACCGGCATTTAGCCATTCCCCTTACGAAGGGGCAAGGGTTGGGATGGGGTGGCTGGGGGCGAAGCAGGTAAGCCTTCCAACATAGGCATTCGCCTCTCTCCGTTTCGGGGAGAGGTTGGAGAGGGGTTGCATTGCTAACACAGGAGAGTAGACACCACTATGAAACTAACTAAAACGCTCATTCTAACAGGACTCTTTACGGCGCTTATCGCCCCTATCGCGGGGGCGACTCCGACAAATCGCGTCCTTCTAATGAAGCACTACGACCGATTTCTCGTACACGCCCTCGCGAACTGCGCCACCTGTCACCTGCCCCAAAAGCCCGACGTTACGCCAACCAGCCTAGCGAACTTCCCGCACAACCCCTATGGGCGAAGACTGATGAGCGTAGGCGCGGAACTCAGCAAAAAGAGTCAGAAAAGTGACCTCTCCACCCGCATACAAGCTATTGCGATGGAGGACAGCGACGGCGACGGCGTGCCAAACGAAGTGGAGATACTGCTAGGGCATAGCCCCGGCGACCCCAAAGACACGCCCTCCCCCGAAGAACTCAAACTCGCAAGCAGGCGAAAAACGGAGTTCGCGCAGTTCCTTAAAGGGTATCGCTGGCAACCCTTCGAGCCGATAAAGCGTCCGAGCGTTCCGCAGGTCTCCCCCGCGCAACAGAAGCGCGTCCGAAACCCCATAGACTCCTTTATCTTCGCCGAAATGAACAGACGCGGCATATCGCCTCAGCCCGAAGCCTCGTCTGCGACTCTCCTGCGTCGCCTCACCCTCGACCTTATCGGGCTTGCGCCCACTCCCGACGAAATACGCGCCTTCCTAGCCGACAAATCGCCCAACGCATACGAGAAGGTAGTAGATAGGCTACTCGCAAACCCGAAATACGGAGAGCGATGGGGGCGGCACTGGATGGATGTTTGGCGCTACAGCGACTGGGCGGGTTGGGCGGACGGCGGACAGATTCGCGACAGCAAGCCCCACATCTGGCGATGGCGCGACTGGATAATCGAATCGCTGAACAAGGATAAAGGCTACGACAAGATGGTTCTGGAGATGTTGGCAGGCGACGAAATCGCGCCCAACGACCCCGATACCCTCCGCGCTACCGGCTTCCTCGCCCGAAACTACAAACTCCTCAGCCGAGAGCAGTGGATGGAGGATGTCGTCGCCCACACAGGACGCGCCTTCATGGGCATAACCATGCACTGCGCGAAGTGCCACGACCATATGTACGAGCCTCTTTCACAAAAAGAGTACTATCGCTTCCGCGCTATTTTCGAGACGCACAACGTTCGCACCGATAGAATCCCCGGCGAAACGAACCCCGATAAAGACGGACTGGTTCGCGCCTACGACGCAGAGCCGACTGCTGTCACCTACCTCTTCACTCGCGGAGATGAGCGCCGCCCTGACAAGGAGCAACCTATGTCTCCGGGCGTACCCACAGCCTTCGGCGGAACCTACACGCTCGCCTCTGTAAAACTACCTCGCGCCGCCTACCTTCCTGACCGCCGCGATTTTGTGATACAAGAGACCCTCACAGCCGCTAAAAAAGCCAAAGACGAGGCGCACGCCGCCCTCGAAACAGCCACTGCGGAAAAGAAGCCCTTCGCACAAGCGAATTTTTACGCGGCGGAACTACGGCTCTCCGTTCTGAACAGCCAAATCTATATAGAGGGGCTAGAGGACAGTAACCGCAAAACCAGCCCTGAATGGGACGCGCAAGCGAAACAGATAGTCGTTCTGCAACGCCGCCTTGCGAAATCGGAGGCGGTTTTGAAAGTGGAGACTGCAAAACAGGGCGTACTAGAGGCGAAGGCGGGAGGCGATAAAGCCACTGCAAAGTACGGCAAGAACCCGATGGCAGGAGCGCAAAAACTACTAGAAGAGGCGCAAAAGGCGTTCTCAGAGGCGGAAAAAGCCCTCCAAACTCCCCTAAACACCGCCTACACGTCACGCTCAACCCTTGCGTTTCCCGCCGAAAGCACAGGGCGCAGAACCGCCCTCGCACAGTGGTTAACCGCCCCGCAACACCCTCTCACGGCGCGAGTCGCGGTCAACCATATCTGGGCGCGGCACTTTGGAACGGGGATAGTGCCAACCACCTCCGACTTCGGACGCAACGGCAGAAAGCCCTCCCACCCGCTCCTGTTAGACTGGCTTGCGACGGAACTTCAGCGCAACCATTGGCAGATGAAAACCATTCACCGCCTCATTGTGATGAGCGATACCTATCGAAGAGCCTCAACAACTAGCCCTGAATCGCAGAAGCGCGACCCCGATAACCTCGCCCTATCGCGTTACCCCTCCCGTCGTATTGAGGCGGAGTTGGTTCGAGATAACGTGCTATGGGTGTCGGGCGCGTTGGATGAGACGATGGGCGGCGCAGATATAGACCAAAACCTAGGGCTTACCTCACGTCGGCGTAGCCTCTACCTGCGTACCGCCGCCGAAAAGCAGACCGAATTTCTACAGGTCTTCGACGCGCCAAGCGTCACGGAGTGCTACGAGCGAAGGCAGAGCGTTATGCCCCAACAGGCGTTAGCGCTTGCCAATAGCTCGCTTTCGCTACAGCAGGCGCGAATGTTGGCGCGGAATCTTTCGCAACAGACAGGCGCGGATAACGTCAAATTCATACAAGAGGCGTTTCTGCGCGTTTTGGCGCGACCTGTAAAGCCGAATGAGATAAAGACCTGCGCCGATTTCCTTGCGGAGCAGACTCTCCTTCTCAAAAAGCTGAACGTAGGAACGAAACTGACGGGCAACACCGACCTCAAAGACACTACGCGCCCCGCCGAAGAGCCTGACCTTCGCGCCCGCGAAAACCTGATTCATGTTCTCTTTAACCATAACGATTTCTTGACGATACGCTGACCTTTTAGGAGGTACAAAGATAGTGACTCATAATCGAAATTCAAAGGGCTGTTCCGGCGTAACTCGCCGCTCCTTTCTCGCCGATACCGGCATGGGGTTTACGGGCATGGCACTCTCCGCAATGCTCTTTAAGGAGGGTGTAGCCCGCGCCGATGAGGTAGCGGGGTGGAAAGCGCCCGACGGCAAGCCGCAGTTCGCGCCGAAAGCGAAGTCGGTTATCTGGATATTTCTGTGCGGGGGCGTAAGCCATACGGAGAGCTTCGACATTAAGCCCGCCCTCAATAAGTACGGCGGCAAAACTATTGAGGAGACTCCTCTCAAAGACCTCCTCGACCCCAAGCGCGTCAATGCGAACATCGTCGGGGGGAACCCCGCCCATATCGATAGAAACCGCCTTATGCCCCTCCAAACGGGCTACAAAAAGTACGGGCAGTGCGGTCTTGAGGTGGGAGACTGGTTCAAAAATATCGGGGAGTGCGCGGACGACCTTGCGATTGTGCGTTCGCTCTGGACGCTGGATAACGACCACGGGGCGCAACTCACCTTCCAAACGGGGCGGCACGTCCGCGAAGGGGCGCACCCCACGCTCGGCTCGTGGATAACCTACGGGCTGGGTAGCATGAACGAGAACCTGCCGGAGTTCGTGGTGTTGGGAAATCCTACGGGCGACTGTTGCGGCGGGACATGGACGTATGGAGCCTCCTATCTGGGACCCCAATATGGCGGCGTGCGCCTGACCACCGACCCCGCGAAACCCCTGCCCTACATCAAGCCCGCCGATAAGTTCGTGCATCCCGACGAACAGGCGGCGGAGTTTAGCCTGCTGGGGCGGCTCAATCGGCTCTCTGGTATCGACTATCCCGACGACAAGGATTTGCGGGCGCGTATCAAGTCCTACGAACTCGCCTTTCAGATGCAGACCGCTATTCCGGAAACCCTACAGATGGAGAAGGAGACGGAGGCGACGCGCAAACTCTACGGCATGGACAACAACGCGACGCGCTCTTTTGGGGAGCAGTGCCTTGCGGCGCGGCGGCTGGTGGAGCGGGGCGTGCGTTTCGTGCAGATTTTTCACGGCGGGGGGGGCGGCGGGGCTTGGGACGCGCACTCCGAGATTAAATCGAACCACACTTCGCTTGCAGAGCAGGTGGACAAGCCTATCGGAGGGCTGCTGAAAGACCTGAAACAGCGGGGAATGTTGAAGGATACGCTGGTGGTGTTCGGCACAGAGTTCGGGCGCACTCCCGCCGCGCAGGACACGGGGCGCGACCATCATCCGCAGGGCTTCTGCGCGTGGATGGCGGGGGGCGGCGTGAAGGGCGGTATTCAGCACGGCGCGACGGACGAACTGGGCTTCTACGCGGTGGAGAACCGCCACTACGTTACCGATATTCATGCGACGGCGCTTCACCTGATGGGGCTGGATTCGCATCGCCTTGAGGTTCCGGGACGGCGGCGGCTGGCGATTGACCATGGTCAGCCTATCAAGGAGATTATTGCGTAAGCTCTCGCCCCCCAATGCGCCCTCATCCTGCCCTGCGGGCATCCTTCTCCCGATTCGGGAGAAGGACTTGTCTGCAAGGTGGTCAGAGAGGTTCATTCGCTTAAATGACCTGGGCAAGGGGCGACTGTAGTGAGAGGCGGTTCTGTTTGGCGGAACGCTTTTTACCCCTCTCGTTAGGACGTATCACATGAAAACTCTCTTCTCCCTACTTTCGGTCGCTCTTTTTATCGTTTGCCTCGCAAACCCGCTTAGGGCGGATAATTACGATGATACGCCCAAACGAACGGATTGGCAGATGAGGGGTTATGTTCAGGCGCTATTTGATACCGACCCGACAGTGGTCTCAATAGCGACACAGTTCTTGCAATCCCAAAGACCTGAATACCGCAACCATTTTATTACTCCAGAGGTCGCGCAAGGCCTCGTAACGCTCCTGAAAGCGCCCGGGGATAGAGATACCGCCTATTGGGCGGCAAGTATTTTGCTTGACCTTGGCTTCGGAGCCAAGCCGTACCTCCCCGCTTTTATCGCTACTCTCAAAAACTCCGCCGTTCCCGGTTTCGCTCGTGCGGCGATAGCCTTAAGACTGCGCCACATAGATACTGACAAATCTACGCTACCCGCTCTACTCTCTACACTCTACGACACAAGCGACAACACTCCCGCCGCCAAGGAGAGGCGAATTACCGCCGCGTGCGCTATCAGTGAACTACAGGGGCTGACATCAGAAGACTTTCTTCTTCTTTGCGCTATCGCTCAGGGAACACAACAAAACGGGATAGACTCGCTACTTTCTACATTTAGGTCGTTTAATATATCTCCGCCTCCTACTCTTACGAAACTTATCGCTCTGGCTAAACAGACTGAACTGCCTACGACCATACGGCATTATGTTATGGGTTTAATCGCTCAGAAAGGAGATAGCGTTGCAAAGAACGCTCTGATGGATCTCATTAACGATAGCAAAATGGACGTGGAAGGACGAACGGGCGCGCTCGAAGCGCTTCTAACAGCAGGAAGGCGTGTTACGTTGACTCCGACTCTAATTCGCCTGATGAACGACCATAAGTTGCCTCAACGAGTGCGGGGCGAAGCGATAATCTGGTTAGGCATGTACCATGAGAAGAGTCTGCTACCCACACTAGTCAAGTTACTCCATGAACCTGAAGAACTCACTATGGAGGAGCGGAGCGGAGGATATGTAGGTCTTACGGTACGCACAAGCGCTTTTTACGCGATTGCGGATATGGGCGACAGCGCAACTCCCTATCTTCCCGAGATGCGGGACTATTTTTTGCAGAGAACTATCTATTCGCAACGCGAGATGATAGGTGAGTTCGCTAAAATCCCGGGCGGGACGAAAGTCCTGGAGAAAATCTCACAAGACGAAGCGAACGGCTTGGAATTACGGGGAATCGCCGCTAGTACGCTTCTCTACACAAGGGAGAAACTCCCCGCTCGCCTCAAGCGAATGATAGCCTTGTTGAAAACGAAGGCGAAAGGCGAAAGAGAGACCAACGAAGTTTGGGAGCAGGCTCAATGGGCGAGGGAGTTAAACAGTGCCGGAGATGCGCTGAAGCCGTTTATTCCTGAGCTGATGGCTCTGATTATGGACAAAGAGACAGACTCTTCCATAACCTCCAGCCTTGTAGTAACGTTGCGAAACATGGGGCATTCGCTCGATTCCGTGTTGACTATGGTCACGAACATTGCGAACGACCCGCATCAGGCGGCGACCCTGCGGTGGTGCGTCTGTTGAAGTGGCTTGCGCCCTCGAAACCGCTTCCCAAAGCCCTCTCGCAGAAAGAGAGGGCGGAACTGCTCCAACTCTACAAGAGTGTTTTACCCAGAACGGAGGGGCTGACCGACCTTCGCGCCGACCTCGCCCGTCAAATCGCCGCGCTTGAGAGAGGGCGTTAATCTCGCCGCCTCGCATAGCGCGACGGACGATAGACCATGGACAGTCTATCAAGGAGATTATCGCGTAAGCTCTCGCCCCCCAATGCGCCCTCATCCTGCCCTGCGGGCATCCTTCTCCCGATTCGGGAGAAGGACTTGTCTGCAAGGCGGTCAGAGAGGTTAATTCGCTTAAATGACATGGGCGCGGGGCGACTGTTATGAGAGGCTATTCTGTTTGGCGGAACGCTTTTTACCCCTCTCGCAAGGACGTATCACATGAAAACTCTCTTCTCCCTACTTTCAGTCGCTCTTTTTATCGCTTGCCTCGCAAACCCGCTTCATGCTGATTCGCCCAAACGAACGGAATGGGAGATGAAGGGGAGCACCCGCGCTCTATTTGACCGTGAACCCGATGTTATCGAATACGCTCTGTACGCTTTGAGGTTTCAACAGCCAGAATACCGAAACCGTTTTATCACGCCAGAGGTCGCTCGCCGCCTCGCAAGACTTTTTACATTAATGCCGCCTGATAAAGGTGAAAGCGAGTTTGTGGAGGAGCTATTGACCGGCTTGGGGCGCAAAGGCAGACCTTACCTACCTTCCCTCGTCGCCGCCATGCAAAACCCCGCCACTGACCGAAATGCGCGTGAGTGGATAGCCATGAATCTCTCTAAAGTGGATACTGAGAAATCGCTCCTACCCTCTTTTCGCGCCACTCTCCGTAATAAGAACGCTCCTATCGAAAGGCGTTGCGCCGCCGCCTTCGCTATACAGTATATGGGCGGATTGAAGCCTGAAGACGCGCCTATACTGCTCTCCCTTGTCAAAGGCAAGCCGACCACATTGACCCCCAATATCCTCTCTTTTGCGGGCTCGCTTGGAAAGTCGTCGATTCCGCCTCTTGCCGAACTTCTACCGTTACTGAAGAGGCGCGATATACGGTGGCAGGCTATGGAACTCATCGCCAAAAGAGACGACAACGCCTCAAGAGCCACGCTGTTGAACTTCATCAACAACAGCAAAACGGACTTGGACGTAAGGATATGTGCAACCTCATCGCTCGAATATATAAAGAAGCATGAGCTATTTGCGCCTACTCTGACCGCCTTGCTACAAAATCGCAAAACACCCAAAAGGCTACGGGGAACGACAGTCTCCCTGTATGAACAGTGGCGCGACGAAAGCGCACTCCCGCTCCTTGTGCAGATATTGAGAGACGCAACGCCCGTACCTGCCCCTTATGACCGTGATATACGCGACGAAGCGGTTGGCGCTATTTCCGCAATGGGGAAGAGCGCCGTTCCCTACATTCCCGAAATGATGCGCTATCTGAGGCAGAGGAGCGTTTACGAGCAACACAACTCCTTTGTCGCGATAAGTCAAATACCCGGCGGAAAGGCTATCTTCTCCTCGGCGCTGGCGGACATCGCACGCGACTCAAAGGCGGAGCGGGGAGAGCGCAGTCAGGCGATGCAGTTTCTTCTTGATATGGAAAGACGCAACACTCCTATTTTGCCGGAAATTATCCGTTGGCTAAAAACGCGAGATAGCGAAGGAAGCGAGACGGGGAATACTATGGAGCGGGCGGGGATAGCGGAGGAGCTAAGGTATGCAGGAGACGCGCTGAAGCCGTTTATTCCTGAGCTGATGGCTCTGGTTATGGACAAAGAGACAGACTCTTCCATAACCTCCAGCCTTGTAGTCACGTTGCGAAACCTGGGGTATCCGCTCGATTCTGCGTTGACTATGTTCACGAACATTGCGAACGACCCGAAACAGTCGGCGGCGGCGCGAGGAAGAGCGACTACTCTTATTGGCAATCTTCGCCCTCTCACGCTAGAGGAGAGCCTTGTTCATCTCAATTTGACCTATGGAAAACTTCAAGAGCCTCTTAAAAGACGCTTTGAAGCTTACGCCTATAGCGGCGGCGACCCTACGGTGGTGCGTCTTTTGAAGTGGCTTGCGCCCTCGAAACCGCTTCCCAAAGCCCTCCCGCAGAAAGAGAGGGCGGAACTGCTCCAACTCTACAAGAGTGTTTTACCCAAAACGGAGGGGCTGACCAATCTTCGCGCCGACCTCGCCCGTCAAATCACCGCGCTTGAGAGAGGGCGTTAATCTCGCCGCCTGTATAGCGCAACGGACGATAGACCGCATAAAGGGTAGCCCCTAAACGCTGTGAGCGTTCCGCGCTATCTTGAAGAAGTTCTCTAGTAGCCGCTTTCCCGCCGAGAGGTGAGGGGGGGCGGCTACATAGTCTTCGGGGTGGAACTGTACGCCGTAGAGAGTGCGGTTGCGGTGGCGTATCGCCTGAATTTTACATTCGGGCGTAGAGCCGAGTAGCGTAAAGTCGGGCGGTAGCGTCTTGATTTCGCAGTAGTGCGATTCGCAGAACAGCGGGGCGACGCTAATACCCTCGAAAAGCGGGTCTGTTCTGCCCTCGTCTGTCAGGTCTACCGTGTAGAAACCCCGCTCCATGTAGAAATCAGGATGGTAGTCGGGATTGGTTATCGGCTCTCTCGCTCGAAGGTGGCGTATAGGTTCGTCCGCTAATCTCTGCACACTACGAATATCGCTGTTGTAGGCGAAACCTAGCAACTGATGACTGCCGCAGAGGGCGAGGATGGGGGTCTGCGTAGATTTCACCCAGTCTATCACGGGGAAGAAACTCGCCACCTTGTACTGCTCGAAAGAGCGAGCGAACCCGCTCATTACGACGGCTTGCGGGCGTATCCGCTCGATAAGTTCGGGGGTTGCATGGTTGAATGGGACGACAAGGCAGGGCGTTCCCCCGCTCGCCTCCTCGAACCGATGCGTGTGCTTCGCGTAGGTTCCCGCCCACCCCGCCCACTCGTCGGGTTGGGCGAAACCGATATAGAGATTGACCGCCATCCTGCGCCCTCCTACTCTAGTCCGGCTTGCCGGAATATCTTGCCCATCGACTCTCCCACAAGTTGCAGACGCGCCGCATTGTCGGGCAGGTCTTTCAGCTCGTTCTTGAACGGCTCCGGCGTGACGGGACCTGTGTAGCCGATAGCCTTGAGCGTTTTCAGGAATCCCGCAATGTCGATAACGCCCGTCTCGCCGGGAAGTCCTCGCACGTTGTCCACATAGTCGTCCATCGCAACGCCTACGGGCGCGTCGTTGACGTGAACATACGTGACCTGCTCAGGGCGTAGCTGTTCCAGTTCCGCCACGGTTCCCCCCGACGTGTGCCAGTGCCAGCAGTCGAGGAGTATCCCCACGTTGCCGCCTATCTTTGCGCCCAAATCCAGCATATCGAACATCTTATAGAGGAAGGGGTGGGGAAGCATATTGCGGAGAGTTTTGGGACCCAGAAACTCCAGACCGAGGTCGCAACCGTTGTCCGCGAGAATCTGCGCGATAGGCGTGAAGCGCTCAATGTGAAACGCGATGTTCTCTTCGAGGGGGCGCGTATCGGAGCAGGATAGCACCCATGTAAACACACGCCCCGCGCCAATCGCGCCGGCGGCTTTGGCGGCGCGGGGAAGTTGCGCCAGCCCCTGCCTCCACGTCTCCTCGTCCTTGCGCCACTCCACGCTCAAGCCAAAGCCCGCAGGCTGTACGCCCTTTGCGTCGAACATGGCGCGGACGGCGGAAGCGCCCTCTCTGTCAATAAGGTCGGCTATCTCGAAGGGGTCTATCTCCACTCCGCCGAACCCGCCTATAACCGCCGCCTCTATCGCCTCCTGAGCGGAGTTGACCTTGACGTTAATGGCTCCCGGCGATAAACATCTGTACATTACTGCTTGCCTCCCGAATAATTTGGTTTCAGGGACTTAATTTCTGCGTGCGCGGGGCGTTTTCCTGCCTCTGTTTCTAATAGGAGCATGGCGCGTTCTGATGAGCGAGCGCGTCAAACCACTTGCGGTATGCTACTCGCCTGTGGTACTGTAGGGTAGGGCTTGCCCTAGTGAGGAGAAAAGATGAACGAGACCTCTAAAGAGTGGCTAGAGTCGAACCTACAACGCCTCGGCTATCCGATGACGGGCGCGCCGGAGGCATTTCGAGAGAGACCTTGGGCGAGCATCTACCGGATACCTGTGGAGGGGGAAGACCTCTATTTTAAGGCGCAGACCTCGCCTCTCGCGAACGAAGCCCGCCTCCTTCCCTACTTCATCAGGGAGTTTCCGCAGTGGCTCCCTGAACTGCTGGCGGCGGATGGCGAAAACGGCTTTATGCTCATGCGCTCGGCGGGAGTCTCTCTGCGCTCCCTATTTCGCGAAGATAGAGACCTGAAACACT
>CAIJLM010000043.1 GCA_903821495.1 uncultured Chthonomonas sp.
AGCGCCCTGCGTAGTTCTACGCGATGTTATCGCAGAGACTTACTTGACCGTGAGAGTCGCGTTGGAGGGCGGACTCGCAAGGTAGAAGGCATCGCCATCGAAGGTAGCGACAATAGGATGCGCTCCCTTCGCCGTACCTACAGGGATACCGTAGGGGAAGGTGGCTTGCCCGTTACCATCCGTTGTCGCCTGTCCCAAGACGATTCCATCTAGCGAGAAGGTCGCTTGCCTATTCGCGAGATACATACCGTCGCTGTTTCTCTTGAGTTTCGCTATCAGGTTGACCGTTGCGCCGACCTTAGCAGACGCATTGCTTAACTTGAGAGCGGTGGCGGACTGGTTCGCCGTAAGAGTCGCGGAACCCGTAGAGGGGTTGTGGTTGGAATCCCCTGCAAACGCCGCGCCCCATGTATGCGCTCCGACAGCCAAAGGCTCGTCTACCTTGTAGCTCATGGTCGCTTTGCCGCTCGCGTCGGTGGTAGCGGTTCCGATAACAGAGCCATCTACCGAGAAAGCGAGCGTTTTGCCGCCAAGTTTCGCGCCGTCGCTGTTCCGCTTGAGGGTTGCTATCAGTGTGCGAGTTTGCCCAATGGTTCCGGTTGCATTGACACAAGCGATAGACGTGTCCGACGCGATAATCGTCAGAGAGCCAGCCCCTGCCGATTTGTTGAACTGCGGCGCGCCTTTGTAGGAGACGGATATGGGATAGTTTCCTACGTTGAACATCAGTTTGTAGGGCAGTGTCGCCTTGCCTGTCGCATCCGTTACCGCTTTCCCGATGGTAGCGGCTCCGAGTTTGAAGAGGACGGTCTCGCCGACGACAGCTCCCTTATCGGCGGTTCTTACGAGTTTTGCGATAAGGTTCTTCGCGCTAGAGTAAGCCCCCGTCACATTGGCGAAGGTGAGGGTGGTGTCCGCGCCCGGATTTTGCACCTCAATCGCGCCGATGTCTACACGTCCTGCGACTCTACGTCGCATACCCAAGTAGTCTTTCCATGCGGGGTCTGTCACGAAGTCGTCCCCGGCGTTTATGACGGGAGAGTAGACCGCGGGGCGGTAGAGACTATCCAACATCGGGTCGGAGAAAATATCGTTACTACCGGGCGTGACGACTGCGCCGTTCCCCAATAGCCCCCCTGCGCCGTTTTGCCACATCACGTTATAGTCTTCCCCGATACCAATGAAGTTCCCCAAAATAAGGGTCACATCCAGAGGATTGTTGGAGAAGATATTGTTGAAGATTCCCGCGCTAGCATCAACATACATGAGTCCGTATCCGGAGTTGTTGACAAGGGTGTTGTTCGTGAATCCAACAAACCCCGCATTCATGACAACCGTCCAGCCATGTTCATCAGGCCCGTTCCATCCGGGTATACCTACGTTGTCCGCAATGAGGTTGTTATTGATGTCTGTGTAGGTTGTCTCGTTATCCGAGCTAGTCTGTATCGCAGAGCCATTAAACGCTGTGTTGTGTACGATACGGTTGCGCTGAATGATCGTACTATTGCCCCAGTGAACAATACCGCCGCCACTGCTTACGGCTGTGTTGTCAGCGATAATATTGTTCTGAATGACGGCTTTGCCTCTATAAGGCATATAGCCATCCCAGCCCGCCACAGAGATGCCGCCACCGCTTGGGTCCCAACCGCCGGGGAGCGCGGAGTTTCCTTGAACGATATTGTTCTCAATGAGGACATCGGAGTTTTGCGCGTTGATTCCTCCGCCCGTGCCGCCATTTATAGAGACGTTATTCTTAACCAAGTTGCTGGTAATAACAACGTGGGAGTACCAGTTAAACACGCCGCCGCCT
>CAIJLM010000044.1 GCA_903821495.1 uncultured Chthonomonas sp.
AGCGTCGCCCCCGCCTCCACTGCAAGGCGGGCGTTCGCCAGAACACAGCGCGTAGCGCGAAGCAGACCGCTCTCCGGTTGATACAGCGCGATTTCGTCGTTGGCGAGGCGGAAGGCGGGGAAACGCGATTCCACTTCATGGGCGGTCAGCCTGTCGTAAGGAAGCCCCGCCCCGATAAGCGCCCGCTCGGTTTCGTGAATGCTCGGCTCGTCGTTTTTGCCGAAGTATAGCCCTCCGCACCGCGATAACAGCTCCTCTCCCGCCTCCGCCTCCAACTCCGCCCATAACGGATAGGCATCGCCCATCATCTGCGTATAGAGCAAATCGGGGTAGGTGTAGCGAATAATGCGCGACTCGCCGTGCGAACTGCCGCGCTCGTGTCCCACGCGAAAGCGTTCGTACCCGACGACGCTATGCCCCCGCTTCGCCAGATAGCGACAGGTTGCGCTTCCCGTCCCCCCTACTCCGATAACGGCGACGCGCATTCTACTTGACCTCTCCGAAATGCTTCCCGACCCACTCCCACGCCGTCGCGTCCCAGAAGTCGTGTCCTGCGTCGAAGATAACGAAGCGGAAATTATCGCCCCTGCCCAACTTCTGATAGTACTCCGCCGACTTGGGAGCGATTCGCTTTCCCATCTCTCGGTGGCTTGCGTTGTCGCTCTTGCCCGCCTGAATTTCGAGAGGACGCGGGCAGATAAGGGCGACGAGTTCGGAGTCGTTGAAGAGGCTGAACCTATCGTTGAAGCGGAAGTCGCTAGGGATTCCGGTCTCGCTCTGTTCGTAGCGCCCCTCCTGAACTCCGTAGTAGCAGCTGGAGACCGCTACCGTGATACGGGGTTCGAGGGCGGCGGTCACGAGGGTGTAGTAGCCGCCATACGATAGGCCGACCATCGCCACGCGTTTGCTATCTATTTCGGGACGCTTGAGCAGTACGTCGAGGCTACGTGTAATTTTCGCAATCTCCACCGCTGTCAGGCTCGTACCTACAAGGCGCATACGCTCATCTATGCTGTTGCGAATATCGTTGGGAAAGCCCTCCGCATGAAAGAGGTGTGTAGGCGCGAAGACCACGTAGCCGCGCTTCGCCGCGCCGCGCACCATGTCGTGATAGTTGCCGCCGCCATGAAATAGCGCTATCTCCGGCGAACCGCCGCCGCCGTGCATGGAGATAACGAGAGGAGCGCGTCCCTTCAAGCCCTTGGGAATAATGTAGATGCCAACGGCGTGAACGCCCGGCAGTACGGATATCTGCACACGGAAGTACCTTGCGATAGAGTCCTCGCCCATCGGCTGAAAGATAGGAGGCTCGTTTTCGGGAGCGCCGGGAGGCGGATAGCCTATACTCTGTTCAAACGCGAGGCGAAACCGCTTTGTGGAGGCGACAAACGCCTTGTCCGACGTGTAGTTTGGTTTCAAGAGCGCTTCTAGTCGGCTTTTATCGGTCTTGAGATGCTTGATGTAGCCGTCTAGCTCCCGCGCTTGGTCGGTGCGAATCGAGTTGGACGCGGAGATGTTCTCCTCGTAGTAGGGCGATTTTTCTTGCGCCTGCGCCTTCATCGGGACGCAGAAGGCGAGGCAGATAAGTAGCAGGGTAAGGGTTTCAAGACGAAATGACATGAGAAGACTCCTATGTGAGAGGGGAGATTGGAGGGCTTTATAAGCGCCAGTTGGGGGTTATTATAGGAGAAAAGGGGCGAGTTGTCAAGATTTCTCAGCCCTCCTCAAGAGCGGAGCGGGACTTGTCTGCAAGGCGATACTGTTATGTGACCCGCGCAGTGGTGAAAACGCTTCTACTGTTGCGAATACTGCGAATATATAGCATACTGGAGTGAGTAACCCTCGTAGGAGAACGTAATGCTGACATCTGCCAAAACTATTCCGCCCACCAACCTTGACTCCCAAATCGCCCGCGCCTCCAGTAAAGCGCTTGCATCCCTTGTCTTGCAGGAAGGCGAAGAGCCGCTACGCTTTCGCTCCAGTGGCGCACAACAGGAGGAGATAGCCCTGACTCTACCGATAGCCCGTCTTTTGCTGGATATGCTTCAAGAGGTGGGCAAGGGCAACGGAGTGACGATAACTCCGATGCAGAGACAACTCACTACCCAGCAAGCCGCCGACTTCTTGAGAGTCTCTCGCCCCTATCTTATTGAGGAACTCTTAGAAAAGGGCAAAATCCCCTATCGGAAGGTTGGTAATCGCCGTAGAGTTCGCTACGAAGACCTACTTCGCTATCAGGAAGAGGAGGAGCGGGAGATAGCCCGTCGCGGGAAGGCGATGCTGGAACTTATGGCGGAGACGGAGCGATTGGGGCTTTACGAGTGATTGCGGGCTTCGCTGAAAAGCCCCGCCAAAACTGTTGAGGATTACCTCTCCACAATGAGGACGCAAGGACTGACCAGAGCGGCGCTTCGTCTTGAGGCGTATCAGAGTGAGATTTAAGCCCGTTTTGAGAAGAGGACGGGATGATATTAAAAAACTTGTATTGCACTCTTGACTCCTTTCCCTAAATATAATATACTTCTCTTAGCCCTCAATATAACACCTTCATTGACTGTTTACACAGACGGGGAGCTTATGGGCTATAGACAGTTATAGGAGTCTACGACACGACATGAAATTACCATTGAACGCATCATGGAAATATTTTGTGTATAGCGCGATGTTTTTTCTGCTAACATTTGGGAGTGCCCACACTGGTTACGCCCAAAATCTCTTTGTGAGCGGCGACTATCATGGAGAGATTTATAAATTCACTCCCACGGGTTCTCAAAGTACTTTCGCTAGCGGACTGAGCTATCCCCAGAGCCTGGCTTTTGACAGTAGCGGGAACCTCTTTGCGGCGGATGGGGGTAGTAGCAATATCTATAAATTCACACCCAATGGGATTCAAACTACTTTCGCTAGCGAGGCGGGTTTTCCTCTTGGTCTGGTTTTTGACGGTAGCGATAATCTCTTCGAGTCCGATTATGTCGGAGGTAATATCTATAAATTCACACGCAACGGCACTCGAACGACCTTCGCCAGCGGACTAGTTAGACCACTTGGCTTGGCACTGGACAGTAGCGGCAACCTTTTTGTGGTCAACCATGGTAATTCAGGCAACAGCAATATCCTCAAATTCGCTCCTGACGGCTCCCAGAGTGTTTTCGCTAGCGGCTTTAGCGACCCGCAGGGGTTGCTCTTTGACAGTATCGGCAACCTCTTTGTGGCAGACCAAGGCGCCGCCAATGTCATCCTCAAATTCGCCCCTGACGGCTCTCAAACCATCTTTGCTAGTGGGGTGGGCAGTCCCACTTTTCTAGCCTTTCAGCCCGCCTTGCTAAAGTCAATTACCCTAAGCCCATCAACAGTTACGGGTAGCCTGAACACGATGGGAACCATCACCCTGACTGCCCCCGCTCCGAACGGTACAGTCATCACACTGACAGACACTAACTCTGCCTCAACAGCCCCCGCTACTATCAACGTCCCATTGAATGCGACAACCGCCACTTTCACGGTGACTACTACAGCGGTCACAAGCAAAACAACAGGAAAAATCACAGCCACATACACAGGCAAAAGCAAGACCGCCAACCTCACCGTCCTGCCCATCGGAGTGAAATCCCTGACCATCGCGCCCGGCACGGTACTCGGCTCTAACAATGCTACAGGCACAGTCACTCTTGCATACCCTGCCGCTCCGGGCGACATCACAGTCAACCTTACCAGCGGCGCGCCCGGCGTTGCGAATCCGACCGTCGCCAGTATCACCATTCCCGCTGGCTCTCAAACAGGCGCGTTCACGATTAGCACGTCCGTAGTGTCTGCGCTCACCGCTGTCTCCATCTCCGCGACGGCTAATGGCGTTACAAAAAGCAAGACGATAAATGTTCGTCCTATTGGTGTAAAATCCGTAACGCTTACTCCCAACACGGTCTCAGGAGTGAATTTTGTGGTTGGGATAGTGACATTAGAAGCCGTAGCTAACCCGGGTGACATTGCCGTAACACTATCTAGCGATAATCCCTTGGCGATTTTGCCTGTGACGAGCGTGACTATCAGCAAAGGCTATTCTAAATTCGCCTTTACTATCTACACAGGACAGGCGACGGTCACAACGAAGGTCAACATCTACGCTACCGCTAATAACGTCACTGCCAAGCGTGTTTTGACCATCAACCCATGACATTAACCGTCTGCTGAACGCCTACACCCTAATGCTTGTACACGACAAGCCTACTCGGTATAAATAGAAAACGCCCCGTATTTGCCTTCAATCAGGCTTATGCGGGGTGTTACTATATCAGGCTCTTGCCGTTGGATAGCGCTCGGTTTAGGTCAAAAACCTAGCGTTCCATCGCCTCCGTTATCGTATTAGCGGCAGTGGTTCCCCCTTTCTGCTTCGGGAAGGGGGTTAGGTCGTATTTGCCGCTGAGTTGTCAATACAAAGGCTCATACGCTCTTACGAGTGGCGCTCAAGGTCGGCTTGCACCATCATCTCAATCATCTTTTCAAAGGTGACAACGGGCTCCCAGCCCAACTTCTCACGCGCTTTGGAAGCGTCTCCCACCAGCAAATCCACCTCCGCAGGGCGCAGGAACGCAGGGTCGGTCTGCACGTAGTCGCGCCAGTTCAAGCCAACGCAATCGAACGCAACCTCTATAAGATACTGAACCGTGTGAGAGACCCCCGTCGCTACTACAAAATCGTCGGGCGCGTCCTGTTGTAGCATCAGCCACATGGCGCGAACGTAGTCTCCCGCGAAGCCCCAGTCGCGTCGCGAGTCGATATTGCCCATTTTGAGAACGCTGGCTTTTCCGAGTTTGATTCGCGCCGCGCCGTCCGTCACCTTTCGGGTTACGAACTCTAGCCCTCTGCGCGGCGATTCGTGGTTAAACAGAATGCCAGAGGCGGCGAAAAGGTCGTAACTCTCCCGATAGTTCACCGTGATATAGTGCCCATATACCTTCGACACGCCGTAGGGGGAGCGAGGATAGAAGCGAGTTGTCTCTTTTTGCGGAGTCTCAAGCACTTTTCCAAACATCTCGGAGCTGGAGGCTTGATAGAAGCGAATATCCCGATTCACAAGGCGAATGGCTTCTAAGAGACGAGTCACGCCTAGCGCGGTGAACTCGGTGGTGAGAACGGGTTGCGCCCAACTGGTAGGCACAAAACTCTGCGCGGCGAGGTTATACACCTCAGTGGGCTGTACCTGTTGCAAAGCCGAAATAAGGGAGAACTGGTCGAGAAGGTCGCCCTGCACCAGCTCTATTTTATCCATAATATGGGCGATGCGCTCATACTTATCTACGGAGGCGCGTCGCACCATTCCGGCAACGCGATAGCCCCGCTCCAGCAGAAACTCCGCTAGATAAGAGCCATCCTGCCCCGTGACGCCTGTTATGAGAGCCGTTTTTTGATTCATCCCTTTGTCTCCTGAGACCGCGCTTTTGTGTATTTTCTGAGGTTCTCTCTAAATTATTGGAATGTCGGGGCGTGTTACGCAGGGAGAACTTGGTGAAGAAGGGGCTTTCCTTGTATTCCTGCGATAAGGTTTTTGGCGGCGAGGACTGCCATGTTATTGCGTGTCGCGATGGAGGCGGAACCGATGTGCGGAACCAGAACGACATTGGGCAGGGTGAGGAGGGGGTCATCCATAGGGAGAGGCTCCCGCTCGAAAACGTCCAAGCCAGCGCCGCCAATCACCCCCTCATTAAGAGCGATATAGAGGGCTTTCTGGTCTACTATCGCCCCCCGCGCCGTGTTCACGAGTATTGCAGTCGGCTTCATCTGCGCGAACTGCTCTGCGCCAAGCAGGTGGCGGGTCTGCCCGTTTAGCGGCGTGTGTACAGACACGAAATCGCTCTGATTGAGTAGCGTCGCCAACTCCACCCTCTGCGCCTCAAAGTTGCGCTCCGCCTCTTCATTCGGGCGATTGCCTGTGTAGAGAATATGCATCTGAAATCCGTAGGCGCGTCGCGCCATCTCGTAGCCAATGCGCCCCATTCCGATAATCCCGATAGTTGCGTGGTGAACGTCTCTCCCCAGCAGTAACGTCGGGTCCCACATCTTCCATAGCCCGGCGCGAAGAAACCGCTCCGATTCGTTCATACGCCGCGCTGTCGCCAAAAGAAGCGCGAAAGCGGTGTCCGCCGTCGTCTCGGTAAGCACGCCCGGCGTGTTTCCGACGGGCACGCCGTATCGGGCGCAGGCGGCGACATCTATATTGTCGTAGCCCACCGCCATCTGACTCACCACTCGCAGGTTCGCGCCCCGCGCCAACACCTCATCGTCTATACGGTCTGTGAGCATACAGAGAAGCCCAACTTTGTCCGCTACTTTTTCGAGGAGAACCTCACGCGGAATAGGATACGGCTCGCGCCACACCTCCATCTCCGCACTCGCCCCCACAATAGCCAACGCCTCTTCTAGTATATCACGAGTAACCAACACCTTCATAGCGCTGAGTCCTATCTACCTAGATTTTAGGTGAAACTCCCTACCCCTCAATACTCAACCGCGCAAGCCCAGCCCTCTGGAACCTCGGTGTAGGGTATGCGCGAGTGTCCAAAGGCGAAGCCTCTCTCCTGTAGCAGGCTCTTGAGACCAGAAATCGCCCCTACCTGCTTGAGCGCGTTTCGCAGAGCGTCTACTTGCGGCTGTAGGCTTTCGTCGCCCGCCCACAACTTCACAAAAAGCGCAGGAGCCACGTTCGCTATCGCCGAGATGAAGCCGTCCGCGCCCAGTTTTCGCCCTTGGGTTGCAAAGGAGTCGCTCGCCGCGAATATCACGCCCCGCTCTCCGAAGCGCTGTACCTGCTCTGCGATACGCTCCGCCTTGCCAGACGAATCTTTCGCGCCTACAATCGTTCCCTCCGCAAACAGTTGCGCCAAGCAGTCCAGCGAGATTTCGTTCGCCGCATACTGCGGAATGTTGTAGGCGAAAACGGGTAGGGAACTCGCGTTTCGAGCGTTTTCGTACCAACGCAAAATCGCTTCAGAGTTCGCAGGATAGTAGATAGGAGTGGGCAAAAACACCGCAGAGGCTCCCGCGTCCTCCGCAAGTTTTACCAGCGCAAGGGTCTGCTCCGGACGAAATCCCCAAACGCCCGCGATGACCGGAACGCGCCCCTTCGCCCCTTCAACGGTTGCGCGGAAAATTTTGTTCTTTTCCGCTACGCTAAGATAGAGAAACTCGCCCGTCGTTCCCACAGGGCATAGCCCCGCCACTCCCGCCTCCACCAGCCACTCTGTATGAGCGCGGACTACGCCCTCATCCACCCTGTCCGCTCTATCGAAAGGGGTCAGCGTCGCCACGCAACACCCTCTGAACCTCTCTTTCGCCTCTCTTTCCTGCATCTCGTTCGCCCCCTCTTTTGAGATAGAGTATACCCCATCGACTTCCTGCGAGGCGCGCTGCCTCCTTGACAAGTTGCTACCTACATAGTAAACTATAGGGGATATTTGTCAAAATGCTCTATTCGCCTATTTTTTAGCGAAAAGTGAAGTTCTCCGGAAAGGTCTGTTCGCAGGTTCGTTCAACTCTCTATGATTACTGTAAATGAAGTTACCAAGTCCTACGGGTCGCGTATTCTATTCGATAACGTCACCGTAAAATTTAACCCCGGCAACCGCTACGGGCTTACGGGCCCCAACGGCTCCGGCAAGTCCACCTTTATGAAGATTCTTGCGGGGGACATAGAACCCTCGAACAGGGGAATCATCACGCGCCCGCGCAAAATAGGTATTCTGCGCCAGAACCAGAATGAGTTCGATAATGAGCGCATTGTTGACACCGTCATTATGGGCAACAAACCGCTCTGGGAGGCTCTCAAAGAGCGCAACTACCTATGTAATCTCGATGCGTTCTCGGATGAGGATATGGAGCGTCTAGGGGCGCTAGAGAGTGTCGTCGCCGACGAAAATGGCTATGTCGCAGACATTGAGGCGGCGGAGATGCTTCGCGGTATCGGTATCCCTGATGAGCGGCATACCGACCTCATGTCCTCGCTTCCCAACGACATGAAGTTCCGCGTACTCCTCGCTCAGGCGGTCTTCGGGGGGCCTGAAGCGCTTCTGCTGGACGAACCTACCAACTACATGGATTTGGAAGCGCTTCACTGGCTAGAAGGCTTTCTGCGCGAGTATGAGGGAACGATGATTGTCATTTCTCACGACAAACACTTCCTCAACGCGGTCTGTACGCATATCGCCGACATCGACTACGATACGATAATCCTCTACCCCGGCAACTACGACGATATGGTGGAGCAGAAGATGTCTACCCGACAGAAGGTGGAGGGCGATAACCGCGATAAAGCCAAGAAGATTGCGGCGTTGCAAGAGTTTGTGAGCAGGTTCGGGGCGGGGCAACGCGCTTCACAGGTGCAGTCGCGCAAAAAGGACATCGTTCGTCTCGCGGCTACCGAGCTAAAACGCTCCAACATTCAGCGCCCTTTTATTCGCTTTGAGCAGAGCAAGCCTTCGGGGCGCGAAATCGTATCGGTGAAGGGACTAACCAAGGCGTTTGATGGCAAAACGCTCTTTGAAAATCTCGAACTGGACATATTACGAGGCGAAAAGGTTGCGATTATTGGCGGAAACGGCGTGGGGAAAACGACGCTCTTGCGTTGCTTGATGGGCGAAGTGGAGCCAGATTCGGGAACTGTCAAGTGGGGCGGCACGCTCACAAAGGGCTACTATCCGCAGAACGCCGACGAGCTGGTTCCCAAAGGAATCACCATGCTGGACTGGCTTCTTCCGTTGGAGCCAGAAGGGGATATGCAGATTGTGCGCGGGCTGTTGGGGCGTATGCTGTTCGCGGGAGATGAGGCGCTCAAATCCACCGAGAAACTATCGGGAGGCGAAACAGCGCGGCTTATCATGGCGTGCCTAATGTTGCAGAAGCACCCCGTCCTTATCTTCGACGAACCGACAAACCACCTCGACCTCGAAGCGGTGAACGCGCTAGGCGAAGGGCTATCCCTCTTCGCAGGGACGATACTACTGGTTTCGCACGACCGCGACCTGATATCAGAGACCGCGACGCGAATACTGTCATTTACCCCGAACGGTCTGATTGATTTTCCGGGAACTTACGAGGAGTATCTGGAGAAGTATCCTCTGCCAGAGAGCGCAACGCGGCGCGGCGGGTACTGATAGGCGCGTATCTTCACTTAATCCGCGCAACCTCTCCTAGCCCTCATCCTGCGGGCATCCCTCTCCCAATTCGGGAGAAGGACTGTCTACAAGGTGGGGAGGTTCCTGCGGCTCTTCACATAACCTCACCCAACCTCTCCTTCGCAAAGGAGAGGAGTTTTAGTGGTATGAGATTATAAGCCTCTGCGTGTTGTTCCAATTTTTGTAACTACTCACGCTATGCAATGCGACCTAACCCCCTAGCCCCCTTCCCGAAACGGGAAGGGGGATAACTGCCGCTAATGCGATAGCAGAGGCGGTTGAACGCTAGGCTTTTGCCCTCAACCGAGTGGCTCTATCCAACGATAAACACTTTGCGCTCTAGTCACCCCTTCCCGCGCCGGGAAGGGGACGGGGGTTAGGTTCCCC
>CAIJLM010000045.1 GCA_903821495.1 uncultured Chthonomonas sp.
AATAGAGGTTGTGGGTTCATGGGTTCCTCGCAAGTTTTGTTTTGTCACTTAACTTTACGAGAAAACCGAACCCACATTCTCATTTTTATACTTTTTCACCGGATATTGTTGTCCTACCCCCTTTCTGTTTCTATATCCAAAAGCGCATCCGTCCCCTCTTGCCCCAAGCCTAGCAGTTCCTGCAACGCCGCTTCGCGCCTCTTCTTGCTCAAACTACCCATTTCTCGCTTTAGGCGAGAGAGAGTTTGCGGCGAAGCGGTAGCCCGTAGAGTTTCCGTTTCCAACACGTTGGAGACTGTATGTGGTGGCTCTTCTTCAAAGTGACTCTGGTTCATCTAATCGGGCTTGCTTTCCGGGCGCAGAAGTTCGTTGGCGGGCGTATGGTCGGTGTTGTAGGCGGGGCGTAGCAGTTCGTCCTGATGCTCGGTGTAGTCCGAAGCGCGTAGGAGAGTCTGCGCGTTCTGCACCTCTCCTATATGGGTCTTCAGGTAGGCGAGACACTCCGCCGCCGCCTCTTGAAGTTGGGGAGTGTAGTGTTGCGGGTCATCAACTATCTCCTGCACCACCTCTAGCGAACTCTCGTCACCGACCTGCTCTAGCGCTTTCAGTATTGCAAAACGCAGTTCGCTCACCTTCGCAGGAAACCTCTCACGACGGCTTGGATTCTTCTTTAGAAGCTTATGAAGCACTTTTCGGTTCTCTTGGGAAAGCAGATTCGCGTGTTCAAGGCGCATCATTGGCAATAGCCGTATAAGCCCGTCCCTCGCCTCCGTGAACACCGCCTTCTCATTAAAACTCAGCGCCTCAACAAGAAATGGAACGGCGCGTACATCCTCAGACTTCGCCAAAGCGACCGCCCCGGTCTTCTGCGTCTGAGATGCCGCGAACGCTGCGCCAAGAATACCGGAAAAACTGCCTATAAAGCCGAAACTGTTCCCATGCGAAAACGCGCTTATCACTGCGAACAGAACGATGAGCGAAACGTACACCGTAACGATTTTATTACCGCGCTTCTTGCGGCATACATTTTCCTCTTGCATGGCTTTCAATAGAAGATCTACGCCGTCTTTTCCCATCTCAAAAAGAAGCCCGACGGCGGCTTCCTGCACTTGCGGATTCTTGTCGCTCAAACTCTTCCGAATAGAAACGACCGCTTCCGGCGTAATGGCGGCTCCCTGCGACACCTTTGACAGTTCGCCGAGCGAAACCGACACGCGGTGATTCTCCCCTTCCGATTCCTGAAACCTCTGTTGCATTGCGAAGCCCCCTCTTTCAAGAAATCGCGAACTTCTGAACACGGGCGTTCTGCGAATCGCAGACGTACAGACACCCCTTGCTGTCGAATACCATACCGTGCGGCGTTTTGAACTGTCCGGGTTGGTCTCCCGCGCCGCCGATACGTTGCAGATACTTCCCATCTCCCGTGAACTCCTGCACCCAGTGATTCGTAGCGCTTACCCACACCCGCCCCCGCTTATCTAGCGTTATCGCGATGGGGCCTGGCAGGTTTCGCGCCCGCCCCCCAAAGCCTCCCGGTTGCGTGCCGTTGTCTCCCCATGAGAGTCTATAGTCGCCTTCCGGCGTAAACTTCTGCACACGCCCCACGCTTCCCTCAGTAGTGTACACATTGTCATGCCTATCTACCGCGACAAACTGCGGACCCCCTGTACGGTTGGCGCGATTCTCGTTCCCGCCAAACTGTCCCGGCTCCACGCCATACTCTCCCCACATCCGCAGAAACTTGCCCTCCGCCGTAAAATGCTGAACCCGCCGATTCACCTGGTCGGCGATGTAGAGCGTCCCGCTGTTCGCAACGGCGATACCCCCCGGCTGTTCAAACTGCCCCGGCTCTCTACCCATACCGCCGAACTCGTGAAGGTTCGCCCCCTTCTCGTCATACACGCCAATAATCCCCGACATCATGTGCGCGACGTAGATTCGCCCCTCCCTATCTACCGCGATACCGCCCGGATACTCTCCTACAGGAATTGTGGCGAGAAACCTGCCCTCCGTGTCGAACTTCTGAACGCGGTTGTTCCGAAACTCGGTGACGAACAGCTCGTCTTTTCTGTTAATGGCGATAGCGATTAGAATGTCGAACTCGCCCTCGCCTTTGCCGCGCCTCCCCCACTGCTTCACAAAACGAGGCGGCGTGACAGCGGTTTCCGCCCCGCCCGCAAAGGAGCAGAGCGACAGCCCTCCAGAAAGTAAAAGGGAGCGGCGGGTTAGAAGCGTGGTTGGGTTCTGTTGTGAGGTCTCTTTCATAGCGCGAAAACTCCTTATTTTGTGAGAGTGTACGTCCCTCTCCATGTTACCTGATACGACCTTGCGAAGGTGTCTAACGTTGACGTAAAAGTGATTTTGTCACCCGCCTTGAAGTCCGTCTTTCCGAACAGTCTCGCCGGAAGCCGTAGCCCTGCCACTACCCGCACGCCATCCGTCAAGGCGACGACGTTCTGCGTTTCAAGGTTGTTGGTAGCCACTTTGGGCGGACGATTCGCCCCTAGCCTTATCCTTATTGGGCTTGCCTTACTCGCCGTCACCGACCAGAAAGCGCGTTCCGATTCGGGTATCCGCTTGTTCTGATAAAAACTGTCCTCCGCGAAGTCCATCGCGAACAGCCCTACATAGACCGCCGACTTGTCCCAACAGAGATACATATCCGCAAGAGGATTGAGGGAGGAGGGAGGCGCGAAGCCCCGCTCCCTATCCCAACCTTCCAACGCGGACATCGGCTTCCAGTTCTCAAACGGCTTTGCAGGGGCGGGGGGAACGCCTAAATTTGCGTTTGCGCGTCTCCAGACTGCGGCGGTGTGCATCCTCGCTAAATCCTGCTTCGCAAACATGGCGGTCAACTCGGTATAGGGCGCATCGGAGTTATCCACCAGCCCCATGTTGTAGTTTTCGCCATCGCTACGCCCCAACATCGGCTCGTCGGCGTACTGAAACCAGTCCGCTCCCGCCAAGTAGGGCGTTTCCAAGAGGTACTGTAGGGTTCTCTGCGTGTTGATAGCCCGCTCCTCCTGCGTCTTCACCACGGGGAAAACCGAAGCGTTATTTTTGTTACCGCTACGGTTTTCGGTAGAAGCCATATAGAACTCGCCAATCATCAGCGGCTTATGGGTGATTTCAAAGAGTGTGCTGAGATAGAAGCGCGAGAGGCTTCCATCGTTCCAGTGCGCGTTCAGATTTGTCGAAACTGCGTCCACGTAGGTTATCGCGCTCTCCGCGACTTCGGGGTAGTAGAACGACTGATAACGGTCTCCAAGAATCAAGCCTCTTGCGTCGTAGCGGCGAACGATGGCGCGAACCAACTGGTAGTACCGCTCCGCGAGTAGTCGCGTGAACTTTTTCACGGTGTGAATACCATCGCCTTGCGGACGGAGGTAGAGGTTTCCTTTTAGCGCGAGATTCAGAAAACTGTCCGCGCCTTTCGGGATAAAGTCCTTGAGGAGCAGATTCCAGTTGTTTGCGTAACGCTCTTGCAGTAGCTCGATAAGCCGCTTCCGCTGACCGCTCTCCGCAGGCTGGTCTAGCGTTATCTGAAACTGCGAGGCGCTCCACCACCCTAGTTCGTTGTCGGTGTAGTAGCCCAACAGACGCGGGTCGTTGCGTACCGGCAGAATGGCGGCTTTCGCCACCTCATCCATCTTCTGTATCACCTGCGCCGACCACATATCAAACCAAGGCGCTCCCGAACTAGAGCCGAGATGTAGCACGAGGGTATAAGCCTGCTTGAATTTCGGGGAACGCTTGAGGGTGGCGTAGTCGCTCCATCCTCCAATTGTGGTAAAGCCCCAATCCGATAGGCGTTGTAGAGTCTCATCCGCCCATGAGGCGGGGTCAGGATAGTGTCTCCATGCGGAGTAACTCGGATTTTTAGGGTTGTACTCTTTCCACACCGTCCCCGGCTCCACGCAACAGACCCCCAAAGAGAAGAAACGCTTTCCCTGCGGCGTTTTCAACCACCATACGCCTTTGTCGGCTTGTAGTGAAAACGGCGGCGCAGGTTTTATAACGGCGGGCTTCGCGGGGGCGTGTCGCGGGGGCGCAGGTAACACGAGAGCGCTGAAAACAGTAAACAGGGTCAATAGCGAAGTCACAAGAGCGTCTCCTTGTAGTAATACAGGCATATCTGTAGTTTACCCACTCCCGTACGTAAATTCGAGGAGGAGATACGAACTCTTCGCCTAATCTACAAGAACACGCTATAGGAGAACCCATTGGAAGATAACAAACAACTTTCCCTCGATACTGAAGACGAGGGCGAGCAGGCATCGCCCCAGTCACTTGAGTTTAGAAATATGTGGCTAATTCTGGGATTAGGCTGGATAAGTACGAACGTCGGCTACTCCGTTATGGCGTTGCCCTTAAAGTTCATGCTGAAAGACGGTATGCACATCAGCGCGGCGATGATGTCGCAGTTCATGTTTATAGGTCACTCCACGAACTATATCAAGCCTGTCGCGGGGATACTTCTCGATTACATTCCGCTCTTTGGGTATCGCCGGCGCTCCTACCTTCTGCTCAACCTCTGCCTCTGCGCGTTTGGCTACCTCTTCTTTTCGTTCCTGCCGCACAAGTTTTACCTCCTCCTCGCCACCTATACCATTATGTATATGACAGTGGTGTTTATCAGCGCCACCCTAGGCGGGGTCATGGTAGAGACGGGGGCGAAGTTCAGAACCGCAGGGAGGTTGACCGCGCAGAGGATAGGCTCCTTCCGTGTCGCGGCGATAGTAGGCGAACTTAGCGGCGGCAGCGCCAGCAACAGCCAAACCGGCAGCAGCCATTCTGCCCATCTTGGCGAATTGCTTACCAACAGATTCAGATTCTCTGCCGACCTTACGCATCGCATTGGTTGCCGACACAGATCG
>CAIJLM010000046.1 GCA_903821495.1 uncultured Chthonomonas sp.
ACCACGAAAAACATTTCACTCTCGAAGAGGCGCGTTCTACGCTCCCAGACCTCCGCCCCAAATTCCAGCGCGTTCAGGAGTTGGTCGCCACCCTCCGCAAGCGCGAACTGGAATCGCAACGCATTCAACAGCTTATCCGAAGCAACGGGCAAGGCTCCAAGCACCCCGAATTTGGCGAAGTGATTTCAGAGTTGCAGAGCATCGTCGCCTCCATCACCGAACAGGGAATTGAGATTAAAGACCTTGAGCGCGGGCTTATCGACTTCCCGCACTGGCGCGACGGGCAAGAGGTCTACCTCTGCTGGCTCTACGATGAAGAAAACATCCTCTTTTGGCACTCTATTGAGGACGGTTTCACAGGACGCGCCCCGCTCTAGCGCCCCTTACGTTTCAACCTCTCAGCCCTCACCCCGTCCTTCGCCCCCCCTCTCCCGATTCGGGAGAAGGGCTTATAGCGAGAGGTGAATCCGTCGCTATCAATGAGATAGACCTGAGTAGCGCCTCTGTTTTTTTGAAAATAGTTTTCCCCGCGCCTTTCCGCTTTCGCTCGCCCCGCCGTATTGAGAAAAGGGAGAGACGACTTCCGCTCACTGCCGCAAATTAGGAGGAACGGATTTTTTAAGCGATGACACCAGACACTATGCAACACCCCCTACTGCCCCCCCTTCAAACGGAAGGGCGCTTTCGCGAAGCCCGTATCGAACAGCAAGCGAACGCCCTTCTGGGCGTAAGCCCCCGCGAACAGCGCCGTCTCGCCTCCCTCGTAAACAGAGAGGCGGAGGAGTGGGTTCAAGAGGAGACTCTCGTCTGCCTCCTACGCGCTCTGTATCGTCAGGGAGATAGGGATAGCGCTTGGAAATTCGCGGAGATTTTAGTTCAGAGAACCGCTGGTTTTCTTGCGCGGCATACCGCCGTATGGCATCTCCCGCCCCGCCATATTGAAGAGTGTATTCGGGATACGCAAGAACAACTCATCACAGAACTGTTCAACCTCTCTGCAAGCGCCGAGTTCTGGGAGATACGTTTCTGGCTGTGCCTCAAACGCCGCCTACTCAACGTTATTCAACGCTATAAGCGTATTACAGAGATGGAGTATCATCCCAACGACGCTGTGACGGAGGAGGATGAACAGACGGTAGATAGACTGGCGGCGCTACCCGATATGAAGACGCTCTCCTCTTCCGCCCGCGCTGAGATTTCAGATGCTCTGGCGCAACTGAAAGAGCAGGAGCGTATCGCCTTCTACCTCTTTCACTACGAAGATTGGGGACAGCAGGACATAGCCGAGCGACTACAGGTGAGTGAACGCACCGTAAGAAACCTTCTTACCCGCGCAGAAAAGCGATTGGCGGAGTGGCGAGAGATGGCGAACTAGGGCTTGAGAAATTTGAGGAGAGAACGATGAGCAAAAACGAGATGGAGTTGGATGCGCTATATACTGAGTGGAGCGACGACAGAAGTTCGCGTCAACCCAAACCGCTGAAGGAGTGGGTGAAGGCGCACCCTACACAGGCGCAAGATTTGATGACATGGGCGAGCGCGGAGCCGATTTTCCGCGTGGCGGAGGAGCGTAACGCCTACTCAGTGAGCGCGGAGAGAGCGCAGGCGCTTGGCGCTTCGGTATTGACGGAGTTGAGGGCGAAGATGGAGGCGACTCCGCGTCCGCTTCACAGCCTCGTCGTCGCGGCGAAAGAGAAGGGCTTGAACGTCAAGACCCTCGCGCAACGAATCGGTATCGGGGTGACGCTTATCGCGAAACTACAAGACAGACTCCTTATTGCGAACAGCGTGCCAAACGCTCTCGTAGAGCGGCTTTCGGAGGCGCTGGACGTGACCGCCGAGCAGATTCGCGCCTACCTACAACTACCTCCGCAACTGGCGAAGGGCGCAATGTATAAGTCTGCGGATGTGCCTGCCGTCGGCGAACAGCAGGATTTTGGGAAAGCGATTGAGGAGGCGTTGGAGATGTCGGCGGAAGAGAAGGCGTTCTGGAAAGGTCGGGAGTGAACGCTAACCTAACGCCATCGCCCTGCGCCGCGCCTCAAACTCCGCGTCGGAGATAACGGGAACCGCGCCCTCCGTAGAGAGCGCTTCCGCCAGAGTCACCCACGATTTGCAACCGCCGTACTCTGGAAGCATGGAGACAGTATAGGGTTTTGGTAGCCGATAGACGCGCAAAACAACGAGATAGAGCGGGTCGTAGGGGTTAAAATTGAACCGCTCTTGAGTGTAGGTATCGTTCCAGATACACTCGCGGGCAACCCCCTGAACCTGCTCCTCGTCTCTCGCCTGATGGATAGCGGTCACCACTGCATACGAGTCTATCACGATAACATTGGGGTCGCGCTCTCGCGCCAAACACTCCGCCAAACGCGGGAGATACTCCGGCTTCAAGAGCCGAGCGTTCTGGTGTTCGTAGGTTGGCATAAGGAAGAACTCCGAGTCCGAAATCTGAAAAACGCCCCCCTCCTCCCGTACCCCGCCCTTCCGAATCAACAGAATCTGTTCGCCGCGCCGCATCGCGTCGCACGAAACCGCCCACTCTTTGAACGCCCGATTGTGTCGCTCTAGCATCGTTATCTCAACTCCTGCAAAAAGGGATTGTGCCGCCGCTCCTCGCCAATCGTGGTAGGTTCGCCATGTCCGGGGTAGACGATGGTTTCGTCGGGGAGGGTGAGGAGTTGCGTCTGAATAGAGTGTATGAGCGTCTGGAAAGAGCTCTGCGGCAAATCGGTTCGCCCTATGCTCCCTTGAAAGAGGCAGTCCCCTGAAATCGCCGCGCCCTCAACCAGAAACGCGACATGACCCGGAGCGTGACCGGGCGTGAATCGCACCTCTATCTGCGTAGCGCCGAGCGCAAGGGTCTGCCCCGCCTCCAAAAAGAGCGTCGGTTCGGGGGAGGGCTTCGCCGAAAATCCGAACATCCGCGCCTGCATCGGAAGTTGACGGAGAAAGCCCAAATCTTCGCGATGGAGAGCGAGAAGCGCCGCCGACTTCTCTACAAAGTAGGCGTTGCAGATGATATGGTCGAAGTGAGCGTGCGTGTTGAGGACGTAGCGAAGCGTGTAGCCCGCGCCCTGTATCTCCTCCCAGATAGACTCGGAGTCGAAGGAGGGGTCTACCAGCGCCGCCTCTTTCGTCGCGTCATCTACGATGAGATAGGTATTGTTGTCCATGGTCCCCACATTATAACGCAGTATCGGCATATTGTATCGGGATTCCTCTAGTTGGCGGATAAAGTCGCATCTTCGGGTTGCTGCCAGTTGTAAGGGTTGTCGCCTCGTATCCACAAATACGTGAACAGCTGTCCGGTATGATACGACTCATGTGTTGCAATGTTACGCAAAACTTCGCTCAATGGACAGTCGGTCACGCGCAACCCCTCGCGCCAGCGATTGGGGTTGGGAATCCGTTGTTCCAGTTGGATGTAGGTAAGCGTATCGATGTACTGATATGTTTCCACTCGGAGTGCAGAAAGGGCGGCGCGGATGTCAGCAAGAGTCGCCGTATGAATATCGAAGGCATCCGGCTCATCATCGCGCCATACTCCGGTCTTTATCCAGTCCAGCGTCTCCCTCTCCTTGTTGGCTATCTCCAACAGCTGCCCCGCGATAGTACGCATTCCTTCACGAGGAGACCAGCCAAGGTCTGCGTCCTCAATTCTGCTCAACGCCTCTTCCAGGTCTCGCCTCGCGCACTCGAACTTCGCCTTCACGCACTCTCTTGCCGATTTGCCAGGCGACGGGAGGACGTACTCAATAGCAGGATTGTGGAGAACCTTCGCACCCCGAACACGTACAAGCGCATTGCGCCCGACGAGGTCAGGGTGGTTGTCAAAGCGGGTAATCCTAACGCGGTAGTACTCGAAATCACGGGTTCCCAGTTTATCAAAGTCGAGATAGTCAATCAGGCGCAGTTCCGCCTCTCCTTCATTAATATACTTAACTTTATTGTCCCAAGAACCAGAGTCTCTGCGATTGATGAAAATATCCGAACCTACGCCAGCGGGTTCTACAAAAAGAAACGGGAAAGGCTCTGTCGGCATCTCAAAGTCCGGCTGTTCTACACAGTCGCTCCGTCCTAAAGGCTGTAGTATAAAGACTCTAAAGAGTTGCGCGATAACGGCTTCGTACTCGTCGTACACGTCCCACTCATCAAATGACGTGTATAGTGCGCGATAGCCTGTATTCCACAGATGGCGGGCAGTTTCCCTGTAGTGTTCCAACTGATAGGTAATGTCTTCCATAGTCGCCTCCGCCAATCACACATCAAAGCCCTTGAGTTGCGTCTCGTAGAGTTGGGCGTAGTAGCCGCCGTTCGCCATTAGTTCCTTATGCGACCCCATCTCCACGATTTTGCCGTCCTTCATTGCCAAAATTCTATCCGCATTGATGATAGTGCTGAGGCGGTGCGCGATAACTATCGTCGTGCGCCCCTTCATCAGCGCGTCTAGCGCCTCCTGCACGAGCGCCTCCGAGGAAGCGTCCAGCGAAGAGGTGGCTTCGTCCAGGATGAGAATACGCGGGTTCATCAGGATAGCGCGGGCGATAGCGATACGCTGACGCTCACCGCCAGAGAGACGTATACCGCGTTCGCCAATCACCGCATCGAACTTCTTATCCATCCCCTCAATAAAGAAGGCGTTTGCGGAGTACGCGGCGTTCTTTATCTGCTCCTCCGTCGCTTCCCTGTTTCCGTATGCGATATTATCGCGCAGAGTCCCTGCGAATAGCCATGTCTCTTGAGGCACGATACCAATCTGTCGGCGCAGAGAGCCAAGCGTCACGTCGCGCAGGTCAGTCCCGTCAACCATCACGCTACCGCTCGTCGGGTCGTAGAAACGTGGTATCAAGTCAACTAGCGTACTCTTCCCCGCTCCGCTACGCCCCACTAGCGCCACCACCTCGCCCGGCTTCACATCGAATGATACATCGTGTAGCACAGGCGGATTTTCGTCGCTATAGCGGAAAGAGACATTCTGAAAAACGATATGCCCCGCCATAGTCGGTAGTTCTACCGCGTTTGGCTTCTCCTGAATGTCCGATTCAATGTCTAGCACCTCTTTGAAGATGCGCCGCGCCGCCGCCAGCGCCTGCGCTCGCACCGTCACAATTCCGCCTATATTCCCAGCCGCTCGCGCCATCTCGTTGAGCAGATAGAGAAAGCGAATGAGTTTGCCCTGAGTCATTCCACCCTGCGGAATAGTAAAGACCAGAGGAGGAGGGTTGGCGACATCTTTATACTGCTTGGTGTACGCCGTAAGTTCGTCACGCTGTAGGCGGTTTGTGTTATAGACCGCGTTCCCGCCAAGAAAGAGAATGAGCGCGATACCAAACGAACCGATAAACTCAATTACAGGACGGAGTAGAGCGCTCTTTCGCGCAACGCTCATTACGGTTTGCAGGGTGCGTTCGTTCTCTTCGCTGAAGCGCGTGATTTCGTGGGTCTCCGCCGCAAACGATTTTATAATACGCACTCCCGCAACCGTCTCTTCAATGATGGTGGAGACATCGGCGAGTTTGTCCTGAACCAGCCCTGCGCTACGCCGAATCCGCTTGCCGATACGGTCTATCACTACCGCCATAAACGGAATAAATATCAGCGAAACCAGCGCAAGCCGATAGTTGACCCAAAAGAGCGCCGCGAGACTAAAGACAATGGTGAGCGGCGCGGAGACCACCTCGCGTAGCGACATGGCGGCGTTCTGTATCGCAGTGACATCGTTGGTGAGAGTGGACATAATAGCGCCCGTGCGGCGGCGGTTGAAGAACGAAAGCGAGAGCGAATGGAGGTGGATGTAGATTTCGTCACGGAGGCGCGTTGCGATACGGTTCGCCACCAGCGCCAAAAAATAGCTCTGCCCGAACGTAAAGCATCCTTTAATTATAAAGACAGCCAAAACCGCCGCGCAGAGAAAATTCAGATGACCAACGCCGTCCACCATCGCATCAATGGCGCGTTCTATCACCCAAGCCAGAGTGGCGGTAATAGCGGCGACCATCGAGGCGCAAAAGAGCGCGAACGCCAGCGGCTTGCGGTGCGGCTTTATATAGGAGAGTAGTCGGCGTTGAACTTCGGGATTATCGTTTTCGTTTTCGCGGGTCATTTTTTCGCTAACTCCAGTACAAGTTCGGCGGTCTTGGCGGAGGCTCCCGGTTCGCCGAGGGACTCTTTTATGGCGCGAAGTTCGGCTTTCATCTTCTGGCGGGCAGTCACATCGTTTAAGAGCGGCAGGGCTATCTGCGTTATCGCTTCGGGGTTCGCCTGCTCCTGAATCAACTCCGCGACGACAGACCTATCCGCGATGATGTTCGGCAAGCCCATAAACCGCAGTTTTTTGCGCGTGCCTCGTAATATCGATTCCAACTCCATAATTTTCGAGCCGCGATAGAGTATCACCATAGGGGTCTCGAAGAGAGTCGCTTCCAGCGTCGCCGTACCAGAACAGGCGAGCAGCACATGACTGTACGCCATGATATCGTAGGTCACGCCCTTCGCGAGAACGATAGGCGGGAGACCTTTGGGGCGCGATAGATTCTGTTGCAGAGCGTTGGTCGTCCTATTCTCTTCTAGCTTATCCGCCGACACAACCACTCCCTCCGCTGTGACGAACTGAGGAATGGGCTGACCGCTCAATCGCCGCGCCGTTCGTGCAACAGGGCGCAGTATCTTCGTCTCCGCCTCATAGATAAATTCGTGCCAGATGTCGGCAATTTTATCGCGAAATTCGGAGTGATGCGCTAGCCAGTTTCGCAGGGTCTCTTCCGAAATAGTGGGCGCGACGCTCATCACGAACTGCGCGTCGGGAACCTGCGCCCAGATAGTCTTCGCGGTCTCTATCAGAGTCGGCACGAGGTGAACGACCTCCTGCCGACGGCTACCCGGAAGTAAGCCTATTATCGGCTTGTCCGGCGATAGACCTAACGATTCCGCAAACTGTTCGCGGGTCATGGAGGGATGCACACGCTCTAACAGCGGATGCCCGACATACACGGAGTTGCAACCATCCGCCTTGTACCGCTCATGCGACCACAGAAACGGAGAGGCGAGAACGTCGGTTATTTTCGCCAGTTCCGTACTAGGTTTCGCGGTTCTACGCCAACTTCCGGGCGGAAAGTAGTACAAAACCTTCAAACCTATCTTCTTCGCGTGTCGCGCTATCTGCATATTGACCGCGCCGAAATCTATCAATACCACAACATCAGGGCGGCGCTCCGTCAAGGCGCGTTTCAACATAGGAAGTATTTTGAAGAATATCTTGGGGGCGACGCGAAACGCCTCTGTCACGCCAATCGCCCCCCACTCCGCGCTATTAGCAATCAGTTCCGCGCCCGCAGACTGTAGAGAGTTGCTTCCCATACCCCAGGAAATGGCGTTTGGCTCCCTCTCTTTTATGGCGCGAACCAACGCGCCCGCGATAAGGTCGCCGGAAACCTCTCCTGAGAAAATGGCGATGTTCACTGCCTAAACTCCCTTAATAGTTCCCTTTTTTGAAGGTCAACCTAATGCGCGGGATTGTTACCGCGCCCGCCGTCCCCGTCGCG
>CAIJLM010000047.1 GCA_903821495.1 uncultured Chthonomonas sp.
ACACCAGAGCCTGAAGGTGGAGTACGCCAGAACTCCCGCAATGGCGGCTGGATTGACCGACTACTGCTGGACAGTCCAGGAACTGTTATCCTATCGCTTCGCGCCAGAGCCGTTTGTACCCAAAAAGAGGCGAGGGAGAAAGCCTAAATACAGGGACGACAAATTACAAGGAGCAAACAACATTGTCACCAACTAATGTTGCCCTACCGAACTCCGTTTATAGACTAGCCATTCATGAACCACTTTCCGAGATAACGAGAAGCCTTTCAGCCCCTGCCCCAAAGCGCCCTAATACCACTATTCAGATTGGACTATGTTACAAACTACGGCGCGTACACAAACTCGCTCAGGTTAAAGAGAGCCTGACAGAAGTCGGTCAAGCCCGTATCTCCACGCCGTTGCAGAAAGTTGAGAATAAGGGCGCGTTCTCGCAAGGTTGGGAAGCGCCCCAGCGCCAACCAGTACGCCCAGTTCACCTGCGCGACGGAGTCGTTCGGGCGTTCTCGCTTGAGACGTTCCGCGAAGAGTTGCGCCTGATGCAGAATGAGCGGGTCATTTAGCAGGAGTAGGGCTTGCAGGGGAGTAGTAGTCGTATTCCTAGCCGCGACGGTGTAGGTGATTTCGGGACAGTCGAACACCTCCAAGTGCGGTAGGAGCAGAGAGCGCTTCACCTTCACATAGACGCTTCTGCGCCATGTCGAAGCGTCGTCTTTACCGTCGAACCAGTTGGGTCCCTGAAACGTGTCGGCGCGTAGTGAAGAGTCTATCGGCGGATAGACGGGCGCTCCTCCCATCTCTAGGTTGAGTGTTCCCGCCACCGATAAGATGCTATCCCGAATCGCCTCCGCCTCTAGCCGTCGCAGAGGCATACGCCAGTAGAGCCTATTCTGCGGGTCGGATAGTAGGGCGGACGGACGAATATCGGAGGCTTGCTGATAGGTGGAGGAGAGCAGTATAAGCCGATGAAGGGGCTTGAGCCGCCAGCCCGAAGCCTGAAACTTCAGCGCAAGCCAGTCCAGCAGTTCCGGGTGAGAGGGTGTTTCGCCATTCAGTCCGAAGTTGCTCGGCGAGTTCACAATCCCCCTTCCAAAGTGCCACCGCCACACACGATTTACCCAAACTCGCGCTGTAAGAGGGTTCTCAGGCGCAACTATCCAGTCCGCCAAAGCGGTACGGCGGCGCGTTGTGGGCGCGTCCGTAGGCGCAGGTTCAATATCCTTCTGTCCATTTGGTAGCGAGCGAATAAAGCCGGGCGACACCTCTTGCCCCTTATGATAAGCGTCGCCGCGCAGTAGTAGATAACAGGCGGGAAAACTACGCCCTCCGTCTGTGACAATTGCGGCGCGGGGCAGAGCGATTCGACGCGCCTCCTCCTTGCGAATGAGATACGTCCACCCCTTCAGCTGTTCGCGTTCCGCCTCTGGTAGCGCCGCGAGTATCTGGTCGCTGGTCGGCTCAAGAATTTTCGCCTTTCGCGCCAACTCCCTGCCGCGCTTGTCTAGCGCCTCCGCCTTAGGGCGTAGCGGCGCGACGACCTTCTCAATCTCTGCGTTGCGCTCCTCGTAGAGTTTGCGCTCCTGCGGGGTGGGAATATCTACGTCGCGCCGCTCTGTAGGGGCGAAAATCGCGCTCAGGCGGTAGTAGTCCGTCATCTTCACAGGGTCATACTTATGGTCGTGGCAACGGGCGCACCCTATCGTCAAGCCAAGCATTGCAGAACCCGTCGTCGCAACAAGGTCGTCCAGTTCGTTCGCGCGCGTCCTTACATTCATCTCCACAATGTCTTGAGCGCCGCACGCAAGATAGCCCGTTGCAATAAGAGATTCGGGGTCGTTTGGGTGAAGTTCGTCCCCCGCTATCTGCTCTCGGATAAACTGATTGTAGGGTTTGTCGCTATTGAACGCCTGTATTACGTAGTCGCGATACCGCCATGCAAGTTGGCGGTCTCTGTCGCCCTCAAAGCCCCCGCTGTCGGCGTAACGAGCGAGGTCGAGCCAGTGCCTTCCCCATCTCTCTCCATAGCGCGGCGAAGCGAGTAGCGCATCCACCACCTTCTCATAGGCGTTTGGCGCTCTATCTGCGAGAAAATCCTCCACCTCTTTCGGCGACGGGGGTAGCCCGGTTATGTCTAAGTAGGCGCGACGAATGAGGACTCGGCGTGGGGCGGGGGGCGATGGCGAAAGGTTGGCGGCGCGTAGTTTTGCAAGCGTGAAAGCGTCGATAGGGTTCTTTATCCAGATTGCGGGGCTAGGGTTCGGAATTTTGGGAAGAGTCGGCGGTTGAAACGACCACCAGACCTGCTCTTTCGCCGTAGTCACCTTGCCACCCCACGCCGCGCCGCTGTCTATCCACGTTTTCAGCGTTTTAATCTGCTCCGCTGTAAGTTTGCTATTGGGAGGCATGACGGGGGCGCGTTCGCCTGTCACAAGTTTTATCATCAGGCTTTTATCGGCGTTTCCGGGAACGAATGAAGCGCCCCGCCC
>CAIJLM010000048.1 GCA_903821495.1 uncultured Chthonomonas sp.
GGGGAGGGGTTGCATTTGCTAAGGCGACTAAGAAGTCATAATGAATTTCGATACGAACAACCCTGAAGACCTCTGGCTATACTATCAACGTGGATACACTCTGCTCATAAGAAGCGGAAGGTTCTTCCGTCAGGTAGTGCGCCCCGCCTTCTCGCACGTCTATTTTCACAAGGCGTTACCGCTTTTGCAAGAGTACTCTAAGGCGAATAAGGGGAGCGCAGACCTACCGCTAGGCTTCGGAGACCAGATGGAGGCGAACTCGCTCAACGCACGCGACCTCCTGCATCTGGACTACGCTATCTGCCTCGGTTATAGCGATGTGCAGGGGCGCAAAGCGAGCGTACAGGGCGCGGACGCAATTCTCTACTGGCCCGGTCCCGACACCAATCATGGCGGATTTATACCCGCCGACTACGCTTTTTCCGCTCCAATAAAAGAGAGCGACGAAGAGGAACCCGAAGAGGATGAGGACGACAACCCCGACGAGGAGAACTCGCCCCCCTCATTCGACCTTTGAAACCGTTTCATTTCGAGAAAGACACTTCCAACTACAATGAGCAATACGATTATGGCGCAACTTCAACAACAGCATACCATCACCGTTTTAGTCGAGAACCGTCCGGGCGTTTTAGCGCGAACCGCAGGGCTATTCGCCCGACGCGGCTTCAACATCGAGTCGCTCTCCGTCTCTGTGACCGATAAACCCGAAATCTCTCGCATGACCATCGTCGTCGGCGGAGACCACCGCGTACTAGAACAGATAACCAAACAACTCAACAAGCTTATTGAGGTTATCAAAGTGGTGGACTACACCGAGACCGCCGCCGTTGAGCGCGAACTTGCGCTCATTAAGGTAAACGCGGAGGCGAATGTCCGCTCTGAGATTATGCAAATAGTGGAGATATTCCGCGGACGCATTATCGATATGAGCGACAAGACCTTCATTATCGAGGTCACAGGTAGCCCCGAAAAGCTGGATAAAATCACCGACCTACTCACCACTTACGGGATTCGAGAGTCGGTTCGCACAGGCGTTATCGCGATGGCGCGGGGCGCAAAGACCGCCGCGCGCGCCGGACGCGATGGCGAGTAGCCGACCTCTATGGACGACCTTCGCGAAATTGTAGACGCTCAAGCGATTGGGAGACTATTCGCTCTTCTCGCCCTCCTCGTTCCGCTATTGGCGGTAGCGATAGGGGGCGCGTTAGGCAAGCGCAAGGGAGACCCTAAGCAGGGCGCAGTATCTGGACTGACGGTGGGGCTTTTGGCTCCCCTTAACTGGATTCTGTGGAGACTCTACAATGCGATTGTGGAGAGTACGGGCATCGATACCGTCCGCAATGTGGTTATTAACCTTGTTCTGTTTGTGGTCATCGGCTTAGGAATAGGAGTCGGTGTAGGAAACTGGAAGCGCAAGAGTGACGCAAAAACCTGAACCTAAAACCGACTGGACGGTGTGGACACAGCCGGAAGTCGCCATAAAGTTCGCGAACGATAGACGCGCCGGAATTATGGGCGCGGACGACCAACTCGCGATTCTGCGTCAACTCCTGCCTCAGCGCGACCCGCAAAGTAGGGAAGTGTGGGTCTTGGATATGGGATGCGGCGATGGGATACTACTCGATACGGTCTTTTCGCGGTGGCAAGGGGCGAAGGGTATCGCGCTTGACGGCTCTGAACCCATGCTGGAACTTGCGAAAAAACGCTTTGCAAAATTGCCAAACGCCGATGTCGTATTCGTTCATACCGATTTTAACGCCTCGAATTGGCGCGATAACCTGCCCGTTCGCTCGTTCTCCGCGGTGGTTTCCGGCTTCGCGATTCACCATAGCGAGGACGAGCGCAAGCGCGAAATCTATGCCGAGGTTTTTGATATGCTGGAGCCGGGCGGCGTTTTCGTCAACATTGAACACGTGGCTAGCGCAACCCCGCACGGCGAAGAGCTATTTGAGTTCGCCTACGCTCAAAACATCACGCGGAAACGACAGGAGAGCGGGCGCAATGTCACCTTCGAGGAGACTATGGAAGAGGTGGTCTCGCGCCTCGACAAGTCTGCGAACCGACTCGTTCCTGTCGCTACCCAGACGCAGTGGCTCTCCGACATCGGCTATACCGATGTAGACTGCTACTGGAAACACTACGAACTCGCTATTATCGCGGGCTATAAGCCTTTAACCTAACCCCCTAGCCCCCTTCCCGAAACGGGAAGGGGGACAACTGCCGCTATCGCGACAGCGGAGGCGGCAGGATGTTAGGCTTGACGAATCTCTAAACGCACCCCTTATTTTGAATAACTAACACTCACTCAGGAGAACAAGAAGACTCATGGCAGCAAAAATATACTACGAGAGCGATGCCGACCTCGGCGTGCTTCGTAACAAGACAGTCGCTATTATCGGCTACGGTAGCCAAGGACACGCGCACGCTCTCAACTTGCGCGAATCGGGCGTAAACGTTATCGTCGGGCTACGCCCGGGTAAGTCGTGGAACACCGCCGAGAACGATGGTCACACCGTCCTCACCGTTGCGGAAGCCGCGAAAGCCGCCGACATTATTATGATACTCGTCAACGACGAGTATCAGTCCGCTGTCTATAAAGAGAGTATCGAAGCGAATCTGGTTCCCGGCAACGCGCTTGCGTTTAGCCATGGGTTCAACATCCACTTCGGGCAGATAATACCTCCCGCGAACATCGACGTTTTTATGTGCGCCCCCAAGGGACCCGGTCATCTTGTGCGCCGCGTGTATGCGGAGGGCAAGGGCGTTCCCTGCCTTATCGCTATCCATCAGAACCACACGGGCGACGCGAAGAACATCGCTCTCGCCTACTCGAAGGGCGTTGGCGGAACTCGCGCCGGCGTTCTGGAGACGACCTTCCAAGAGGAGACGGAGACCGACCTCTCGGAGAGCAGACGGTTCTCTGCGGCGGCTGTACTTCGCTAGTGAAGGCTGGCTTCGAGACGCTGGTTGAGGCGGGCTATCAACCGGAAATCGCCTACTTCGAGTGCCTGCACGAACTCAAACTTATCGTTGACCTGATGTACGAGGCGGGTATCGCGGGTATGCGCTACTCCATATCGGACACCGCGCAGTTCGGCGATATGACGCGGGGGCCGCGCATTATTGACGAACACGTTAAAGAGAACATGAAAAAGGTTCTGAAAGAGATTCAGAACGGCGAGTTCGCGCGGGACTGGATTTTGGAGAACCGCGCCGGACGACCTGTCTTCCGCGCTCTGGACAACCAAGACCGCAATCACTCCATTGAGAAGGTCGGGCGTGAACTGCGCGCGATGATGAGCTGGGTTCAGAAAGACGTAGTGCAGGAGGCGACCACCGTCGCTCAGACTGCTGAGGCGAACGAACGGGTCTCGCACGTCGAACTGAATGGCTAGTTTGTGGTAGTCTGCACTCCCCAATGCGCCCTCAAACTGTCCTGCGGACAGCCCTCACCCCGTCCTGCGGACACCCCTCTCCCAATTCTGGGAGAAGGGCTTGTCTATAAGGTGGTCAGGTTTAGCGTTTTGTCTCAGGGACTTGGGTGAGCGGTGGCTCCGACCGTTTCCGCTGACCATTTGAAATCTGCACTCCCCTGCCCTCGTTTCGGGGTAGGGGAGTCGTTTTTGCAATCGCACCTTCGTCGCGAATAGGAGACCTGAATGTCTGGATTGAAGCGTTACCCCGAATCTCCACGTCTTGAAAGCCTGTTGAAAATATACGAGGCTTCCGGGGGTGTTATTAACTTCGCGCTTTTTGAACGGGACGACGCAATACCAGAGGAGATAGAGTTGCATCGTCAGGCGGCGATATGCGCGGTCGAGGCGTTTGCGCTGTGGACGGACAGGGATTTCGAGCAACTACTGCAAGCTGAGGAGCACAAACACCGTCGTCGTGAGGAGTTCTTCTGCGTGACGATACAACCCGAACTGCTTTCCGGGCGTAAAATCACGCTCTCTGAGTTTCTTGGACCTTGCTATGACATTGAGAGCCGTAGGCTGATTCTACGCGGTCAAACCGTAAATCATTTGAATCACTATTTTTATTCAGGCGATGAGGAGCGATTTCAGAACATCGTAACACCTCCAGACAACGAAACGGAGTTTGTCACGAGCGGCTACGCGCAGGCGTTCTGCGAAACTGTCCATGGATTACGCGGCACGAACAAGCATATAAACGCGCTTTTTTTCGCTTTTGCCGACGAACTGTTTGGCGGATTCCGGCGCTCGTTAAATATCTATCAATGGTCTACTAACTGGTCGAACTACTTTGATGACGGTCACGAATGGTGGGGAAGTTTTTGTTGGACAGTTGAGCCAGAAGACGCGAACTATATTGTTAGCGTGTTAGCGTCAACAACAGACTGAATCTACAACACGTTCATTACTGCGGTTGTCCATTTGGGGACGCTAGGGCTTCGAGCCTCTTTTGCGTCTGTGGTGAAAGTTCAAGACTAATTGTCATCTCTCTCGTCTCCGTTCTTGTTTTTCAACTGTAGCATGAGCCGCCCTAGTTCACAAAGTTCGACTTAACCGCAACCTCTCCTAGCCCTCAACCCCTGCCCCTTCTCCCAATTCTGGGAGAAGGGGTGAATGCACGGATGGTGGTTTGAGATTGGGA
>CAIJLM010000049.1 GCA_903821495.1 uncultured Chthonomonas sp.
GGTAGTTTGATAGGGATGCGGCGGGGCTATCTGCGACAACAGATAGCCCCGCCGCGTTATTGTAGACTCTTTCTTTAGAGCGAGCGAATTTAGGGTAAAAGGTCTGCCCCTAGAAGGCGATATGCTCTCGGATACGCTCAACGGCTTCCGCGAGGCGTTCGCCGTTCTTATCGCCCAGCACCGTGAGCGACATTCGGATATAGCCCTCTCCATTCACGCCATACCCCACGCCCGGAATGACAAGCACGCCCGCCTTATCCAGAAGTAGCTTCGCGAACTCCATGGAGCCGTAGCCTTTGGGAACGCGAGTCCAGACGTAGAGGGAGGCTTTGGGCTTCTCAATGTTCCAGCCGAGCGCGTTGAGACCGTCTACCAGAATGTCGCGGCGTTTCGTGTAGAGGGCTATCGTGGGCGCGTTATCTACATTCAAGAGAGCCTCTGCGCCTGCGACAGCGATAGCGGGGAACTGCTTGCTGTCGAGATTCGATTTCATCTTATTCAGCGTGCCGATAGCGTCGGCGTTACCGAGCGCGAAGGCGATGCGCCACCCTGTCATATTAAACGGTTTCGAGAGGGAGTGGAGTTCGATGGAGACCTCTTTACCGCCCTTCACCTGTAGAACCGAGCAGGGCTTGTAGCCGTCGAAAGCGACATCCACATACGCCGCGTCGTTCACGAGAAGTATGTCGTACTCTCTAGCGAAGGCGACGGCTTCCTCATAGAAGGAGAGGGGCGCTATGGCTCCGGTCGGGTTGTTGGGATAGTTGAGCCAGAGAAGTTTGGTCTTCTTCGCAATCTCGGAGGGAACGTCGGAAAGAATAGGGAGGTAGCCGTTCTCTTCTTTGAGCGGAAGCGTGTAGACCTCTCCGCCCGCCATCTGCGTATGGATTTTGTAGACGGTGTAGGCGGGTTCCGGCACGAGCGAGTAGTCGCCCGGGTCTATGTACGCCCATGCGAGGTGGGAGAGTCCCTCCTTGCTTCCGATAAGCTCCATGACTTCGGTGTTGGGGTCGATGTCCACATCGAATCGCCGTTTCGCGTATGCGACGGCGGCGTTGACGAAAGGAGTCCAGCCTGCGGGGGTTTCGTCGTATCGGTGTGTTTCCGGGTCGTAGGCGGCTTTGCAGAGCGCGTCAATGATAGGGGTAGGGGTCGGCTGGTCAGGGTCGCCAATGCCTAAGTCGATGAGGTCGCGTCCTTCAGACAGGGCTTTTCGCTTTAGCGCGGCGATTTCCGAAAACAGGTAGGGCGGGATTTTGTCGAGGCGTGCAGAACGGGTTGCCAACGATACGGTTTCCTCTCTTACAATGGGTGGATTGTAATAAGTATACCTGAAATGTATCTGTTCCCTCTTCTGGGGTAAGAGTTCAGGGTTGTGGGATGAGTCCGCGAAAAACGCGAAAAAGCGCGAAAAAGCAGTGCACCAAGCCCCAAACTTGGAACCCTTCCACAAACTTCCCAACCTCAAACTGCCATCCGTGCATCCGCCCCTTCTCCCAGAATTGGGAGAAGGGGCGGGGGTTGAGGGCTAGGAGAGGTTGCGCGGGTTATGTGAAGAGCCATACCCCTGAACTCTTATATGCCCATCAGCTTGCTAGAGCGCAGAGCTTTCGGTCAGTCTTCTGCACGTACATACGCGAATCGGCTACAGAGAGCAGTACCGCGCTGTCGTCGCCATCGATAGGGAAGCAGGCGTAGCCTATACTCACGCCGATACGCAAGCGCCCTATACGCGAGTGCATCAGTCCAGGGTCGTACTGTGAAACTGCGTCTTGAAGGCGGTCTATCATCTGAGTCGCGACATCTGCGTCCGCGCCCTCCAAGACAATCAGGAATTCGTCGCCTCCATACCGCGCAATCACATCTTGCTCGCGAACAATGGAGCGGAAGATAGCCACAAGGTCGCGCAGAACAGTGTCGCCTTTTTGATGACCGAAGTTGTCGTTGATAGGCTTAAAACTATCCAAATCGAGGCAGAGCAGGGCGAAACGGTCTGATTCGCGTAAAGGAGAAGCCTCGGAATCGCTCAACGCCAACGGTTCTAAAGGAAACGTATCGTTGGAGTGCGGGTGTCGTCGCCCCGCCGCGGCATGACATCTATCGTCAAGATATTTTGTCATATAGCGAATGTTGTTTGCGCCCGTGAGCGGGTCGGTATAGGCTTGCCCGCGGGTGCGGTCGTAGAGCAGTCCGTTGTAGAAGGCGAGCGCCGCCCTCTCTGCGATGATTTCCAGTAACTGTTTGTCGTACTGTTCAAAAGCGCCCGCGTTTTGGTGGTAGAGATTTATGGTTCCCAGCGCCTCGCCTTGATGGATGATAGGCGCTATCAGGGCGGTCTTCATAGGAAACCATACTGAGCCTTGCGATTCCAGCATTAAGTCGTCGGGGTCATACGCGCCTAAGTAGGTCTCTCCGGTAAGCGCCACTTGCCATGAGCGACTCTCCGAATTGATGGTATGGCTATTCATAAAGAAGTCGCGATTCATGCCCGTCGTCGAGCTTACGCGCAGGTGTCCGGTGTCCTCTTTCATAAGGAATAGACAGGTTGAAAAGGCGAATATCCCCTCCAGTTTACGCGCCAAAATGTCCAGAGTCTCCGAAAGTCCCAGACTGGAAGAGAGCGTTTGAGCGATTTCGTAGAGCGCCCATAGCTCCGCGGAGGCGCGTTGTATATCGCGCACCGCTTTGTCGGTAATGTTCGTCACAGGCTGTTCTATCAGTTTGGGGGCGAGAGGTCCTTGCCCCTCCGTAGCCATCTCTTTCACCACGCCCTCTATCACCCTGAGAAACGCCTCTACCACGACGGGGTCGAAATGAGAGCCTGAGTCTTTAGTTATCACGCCAATCGCCCTCTCATGCGTCCAAGCGTCGCGATAAGAGCGGGTGGAGGTGAGCGCGTCGTAGACATCCGCCACCGCCAGAATACGAGCGGTGAAGGGAATAGCCTCCCCTTTCAACCCCTCCGGGTAGCCGGTTCCATCCCACTTCTCATGGTGGTATTTCACGACGGGAAGCACGGGCCAAGGGAACTCAACTGGGTCGAGAATAGCCGCGCCGATTTCAGGGTGCTTTTTAATTTTGTCGTACTCGTCCGCCGTAAGTTTTCCGGGCTTGAGCAGCACATACTCCGGCACTCCCAGTTTCCCGATGTCGTGCAGTAACGCCCCCGTCCTAATTCCCTCCATATCAATCGCGTTCAGCCCTAGCTCTTCGGCGATAGCCACAGAGTAGCGTTGCACTCGTATAATATGCTGATGCGTGTACTGGTCTTTCGCGTCAATGGCGAGAGCGAGACTCTTTATGGTTGCGAGATAGAGGTCTGCAAGTTGCTCTTTTCCTATCTGCAAATCTTCAATGTGTTGAAGTTTCTCCTCCTCGCGAGAGGTATAGATGGCGTAAGAGTAGTAGGTTAGGTAGATAACGGGAGACGCGAAGAGGAGAATACCAGATATTTGTCTTCCTGAAATGATGACTGCCAGAGTGCTGACGCTGGCTCCCGCGAAGTAGCTCGGAGCCGTCCAGAGAAAGGTCTGTCTCCAGAGTGTGAAGGGGTTCTTGTCTGTGCATAACGAGATGATAACGGCTACGCTACCTGTGTTGATTGCAAAATAGGTTAGAGCGGAGCCGACCACCGCCTGAAACGCCTCAAGCGGGTGAAGCGTTAAGGTTCCGCCATTTAACGCCATAAAAACAGCCCCAGCGACAGACGCTTCAATGGCGCTCAGAGCCACATTGAAGACAATCTGATAGGTTGGTTGAGGTTTAGGAAAGAGGCAACCCGTGAGGCAACTAAATACGGCTACCAGAAGGCTAATACTGGGACCAAAATGGAGTAGAGCCGCGAAAGTAATAGCGAAACCGAGAGACATCGAGCCTACGTCATCCGAGCCTTTGTGCCGCATCAGCGTTATTTTTTTGCTTCCGGCAAGAGCGGCGAGAGTCAGAAAAAGGACTATCTCCCATGCCTGCGACCTGAATTGGGGCAGAGTGCGGTATAGCCCGGCGAAAGCGGACGTTGCGCCTAGCAAGGCTACGACGGAGAGGAAAATCTGCGCTTTGAACGGTAGGTTTTTCATACTTTGTTCGCTTCCGCAAGCATAGAGAGTAGTTATAGCCTCGACTAAGCAGAGCCTAATGAAACAGAGGAGCGCTATTTGACGGCTTCCGACAGACTCAACGAACGAAGCCGTAGTACACAACAAGCCCCCTTATTGTTGGCTAATTTGTTATCTGTCTGTATAGCGACGCGAGGAATGTTTCGATTGGGAAGCGCCGAAAACAGCAAAACGCTAGGCGACGCCCCCCATTTGGGCATCGCCTAGCGTGGTAGTAGCCCGTCTCGTAGCGAGCGGACTGACGTTTAGATAAGCGTATCGTAGACGACGACCTTCGACCAGCGTTCATGACACTCTTCAATGAAGGCGAGGTGGTCTGGGTGGTCTTGATAGACATCATGCCCCGCCACATCCTCGAACTCGACGTGTAGACCTACGCCATACGAACCGTCTACGACATCCCTGCCCGTGCCGGCGGGGAAACCGACCTCAAGGCGTATCACTGTCGGGATTTGGGTTAGGTGTTTTTTGCAACCCTCCGCGATTGCTACCGCGTCTTCGTGGGAACCGCCTTCGCGCACCCAGAAGAATACCGTATGAATCAAGCCTGTTTTGCGAGACATTGTGAAACCTTTCCGCTTTTGAATTTGTAAAATGAGAATACCCTACAAATCAGGCTAGACAAACAAGGTAAGGGTTCAGGGTTGTGGGAGTAAAAACCGCGAAACACGCGAAAAAAATGCACAAAGCCCCAAACTTGGA
>CAIJLM010000050.1 GCA_903821495.1 uncultured Chthonomonas sp.
CCCTTGACAACACAGTATCTTCGGACATCCCTCTCCCAATTCTGGGAGAGGGACTTGCCTACAAAGGGGGCAGGATTGGCGTTTCGTATTCGCGGTTAATTCACCAAAGAGTGCGTTCTTACAGACAAAGGAGGCGGAGAGAGATGTCGCAAATTGGAATAGGAATCGCAGGTATGGGTTGGGTGGCGGGAGAGCATATCAAGGCGTATCAGAAGCATAACGACGCGAAAGTCGTAGCGCTCTGGAACCGCACGAAAGCCAACGCCGAGCGCAAGGCGAAAGAGCTAGGCTTGACGGACGTGAAAATCTACGACACCTACGAGGCGATGATTGCAGACCCCGCTGTGCAGGCTCTCTCTCTCTGCACACCGCCCAACTCGCACCCTCGCGAAACGATACTCGCGGCGGAGGCGGGCAAGCACATTCTCATCGAAAAGTCTGTCGCGAACGACCCTGTATCGCTGGGCGCGATGCTCAAAGCGGTGGAGAAGGCGCAGGTGAAGACTGTGGTGGGCTTCGTGCTTCACTGGAACCTGCAGTTTATGTGGATAAAGAAGATGATGGAGGAGAGGGCGATAGGCGATGTCTTCTATGCGGAGGTGGACTACTGGCACAACATCGGGCCCCAGTACGTTCAGTTTCACTGGAACCGCCGCAAAGAGGTCGCGGAGAGCGTTCTTCTCTCCGCAGGGTGTCATGCCATAGATGCGCTTCGCTACTTTGTGGGGCAGGAGATAACGGAGGTCAGCGCCTACTCGAACCTGCGAAACGACGTGTACGAGTACGACACGAACCTAGTCGGCATTATGAAGTTTGCGAATGGCGCGATAGGCAAAACATCCGCCTCCTTCGACTGCCAGTGTCCCTACCTCTTCAACATCGACCTGCTAGGTAATAAGGGGACGATTCGCGACAACAAAATCTGGGCGCAGGAGTACTTCGCGGGTTCCACCGACTGGGTTCAGGTTCCCACCGTGCGCCCGGATAGCGGCGACGTTTCGCACCACCCCTTCGATGGCGAAATCGCTCACTTTATCGAGTGCATACAGACGGGGAACGAGTCGCATATCAACCTCGCGGATGCGGCGAAGACCCATGCGGTCTGCTACGCAATGGACAGAAGCGCCCGCGAAAACCGCCCCATAACGATTGCGGAGATTTACGCGGAGGCGGGTATCTGAACTACGCCATATTTATTAGGAAGGAGCGTTACGCCCGTGTCTTGGGAAAATGGTAAACCTCAAACACTCCGATTCACAGACCTTTTCTGCGGTATTGGCGGCTTTCATACAGCCGCTAAAATAGTCTGCGAAGAGCAAGGGATAGAACCCGTCTGCGTGTTTTCTTCGGATATAGACACTGACGCGCAACAGGCTTATGAAGCCAACTTCGGCGAAAAACCAAAAGGCGACATTACCAAAATTATCGCTTCTGATATTCCCGACCATGATGTTCTTTTCGCAGGGTTTCCTTGTCAGCCTTTTAGCATCTGCGGCGAACGCAAAGGCTTTGATGATGCGAGAGGAACGCTTTTTTTCGATATTGCGCGTATCCTCACCGAAAAACGTCCTCGCGCCTTCGTTTTGGAAAACGTCAAACTTTTGACTAACCATGACAAAGGGCGCACTCTCCAGCGAATACTAGAAGTACTGGAGGGGTTAGGCTATTACGTTCACTACCGCGTCCTAAATGCGCTTCA
>CAIJLM010000051.1 GCA_903821495.1 uncultured Chthonomonas sp.
CTCTCGAACAGCCCTGTGTTCGCTTCTGGCTCCCACTCTCCTTTGAGCCAAGTTAGCGAGTCCGTGCAGTAGGAGGGCGTTCCATCGGGGCGGCATAGCGGCTCTGTTATGAGTTTGAGTTCCGGGGCGTTCGTCGCGTCGTAATACTCCCACTCTAAGCGCCTGCTGTCTCCCTTCAAGCCTCCCCGCGCGCCATAGACGTTATAGATAGGGACAGGATAGCGGCTACACGAGGAGATTTCCAGATGGATGATAGGTCGCCCTTCGCCTTGCAGAAGTAGAAGAACATGGTCTTCCGCCGTTCCGTAGCTCAGAACGTTACGCATAATGCAGGTGACTTGCGGCGTTGCGTCGGTTCCAAAGAGTTGGAGGGCTTGGTCGAGAGGATGGGGACCCGTGTTCAGCAGGTTGCCTCCCATTTCGCTAGTGAGCGTCTGCCAGTCGTAGCGGCGCGAAAAGCCGTTGAAAGCGATGTTTATCTGAATGATTTCGCCCAACACGCCGGAATCTATCACCTTCCGCACCTGCTGGAAGTAGGGCGCGTAGCGGGACTGCTGAAAAATAGCGAGGAGTTTGCCCGTCTTTTCGGAGGTCGCGATGAGCCTGTCTACATCCGCCGCTTTCGAGGCGAAGGGCTTTTCGCACAACACATTGAACCCGGCTTCCATCAGCGCTAGCGTGTAGGGGACATGAAACTTGCTCGGCGCGGCGTTCACCACGAGGTCTATATCGCTCCTGCCAAAGAGTTCAGAGTAGTCGGAATAGGTGGCGCAACCGTACTCTTTCGCGGCGCGTTCTCTGCGCTCTGGAAGAGGGTCTACAACGGCGGCTATCTGATACCGCTCTGTATCTTGAGAGAGGTGTTGACCGTGAATGTCGCGTCCGCTTCGTCCTTGTCCTAAAATGGCGACACGTATCTGTTTCATTGTGTGGTCTCGCTTTCTACGTTGAGGTTGGGGTGATTCGCCCCTCTATTATATCCTAATCCCAATTCGCTACTCCAAAAACAAGCCCCCGCTCCTAAAAATTAAGAAGAGGGGGCTGTATGCTCAATAGAGTGTGGAGGCTACCTAGCGGCGGCGCAAAAACGCCGGAATCTCGTACTCTTTGTCGTCGTCGTCCTTGCCCGTGTTGGCGGGCGCCGCGGGCGTTGCGCCAGAGATAGGGCGCGGCGCTCCCGTCCCCGAAACCTTGTCTGTGGGCGCGGGGGGCGTAGTAGAGGCGGAGGCGGGCGCAGGCGCGGGGCGGCTTGTAGCGGTTGTCGCTTCGGCTCCTGTAGTGAAGGGACGCGCAAGAGGCTTCTGCTCTGTAGCGGGCGGCGTGGCGGAGGGCTGATAGAGACGATGCCCCTCCCCAAAGCCCGTTGCAAGCACGGTGACGCGCACCTTGCCCTCCAGCTCCTCTTCCGTGACCCAGCCGACGATGATATTCGCGTCCTGCTCGTCGCACATATTCTGAATGAGTTGGGAGGCTTCTGTAAACTCGGCGAGAGTGAGGTCGTTGCCCGAAGTTACGTTGACAAGCACACGGGTCGCGCCGTGAATACTCGTCTCCAAGAGTTGCGAAGAGACTGCATTCTGCGCCGCTTCCACAGCGCGATGGTCGCCGTCCGCTTCCCCAATTCCCATAAGGGCAGGGCCCGCCTGTTGCATAATAGTGCGAACGTCGGCGAAATCTACGTTGATGATACCGGGAACGGTGATAATGTCCGAGATGCCCTTCACGCCCTGTCGTAGCACCTCGTCCGCCATCTTGAACGCCTCCACGAGCGTCATGCGCCTATCGCCCAAACTCAGTAGTTTGTCGTTTGGCACGATGATGATGGTGTCTACCTTGCCGCGTAGGTTCTCAATTCCTTCGTCTGCGAGTCGCTGACGGCGGGGTCCCTCAAACTGAAAGGGCTTCGTCACGACAGCGATGGTCAGAGCGTTGAGTTCGCTAGCGATTTCGGCGATAACCGGCGCGGCTCCCGTTCCTGTTCCGCCGCCCATGCCCGCCGTGATGAATATCATGTCCGAGC
>CAIJLM010000052.1 GCA_903821495.1 uncultured Chthonomonas sp.
TCTGCTAGACTACGGCTTTCGCGCCGTGATAGCCTCCTCTTTCGCCGACATCTTCTTTAACAACTGCTTCAAGAACGGGATTCTGCCCGTCATACTACCGGATGAGCAGGTAGCGCAACTGCTTACAAGGGCGCAAGAGAACCCCGGCTACCAGATAACGGTAGACCTTGAATCGCAAACCATCTTCGACAACGAAGGCTTTTCTACAGGCTTTGAGGTAGACTCCTTCCGTCGCTACTGTATGCTGAACGGGCTAGACGATATCGGTTTGAGCCTGCAAAACGTGGACGACATCGCTCAATACGAGACGAAGCGTCCGAATTGGAAGCCGCAGACCCTCTCCGCCTAGCCTCTTCGCGCCTATAAAAGGGGAAGAGAACCATGCCAAGACGCGCCGCCTTCACGCTCATTGAGCTACTCGTCGTCATCGCGATAATCGCTGTCATTGCGGCAATTCTCTTCCCTGTCTTCTCTCGCGCCCGCGAAAAAGCCCGCGCCGCAACCTGCCTCTCCAATATGCGCCAGCTGAACTCCGCCCTCGCCATGTATACGCAAGACAACGACGAGGTCTTCCCCGGCTATGCTGGCACGATAAAACTCCTCACCGAAGAGCAACCTCCCGCCGACACTCCCATCTGGACAACCTTCCTTATGCCTTATGTGCGTAACGAGCAAATTGTCATCTGCCCCTCCGCCTCCAACTCGAAGTTTGCAGGAGTGTGGAGGGACAGAGGCTCGGTCTCTATAGGCTACAACACGCATTTCGGGGAGTGGTTCACACGAAGAAGCGACGACACGCGCTCCGCCCTGCGCGTCACGCTCGCGCAGATGCAAAGCCCCTCTGTGAATGTGACGTTCGGAGATAGCTCCTCTGGCGATACCGACAAGGTAGCGGCGAACGACCCTCGCGGGTACGGTTACAAGGGCTACATCATTAGTAATTGGGACACGCGCTCCGGGGGGTGCGGTCAACCCACCGTAGTCAATGGCGGCGGCGACACGCTTTCGGATAGGCACAACGGGGGAACGAATCTCGCCTTCGCGGACGGTCACGCGAAGTGGTTCCCTACTAGCCGCCTGCTTCCCGACGGCTCTCCTGCCTTGCCTACAGAAAACTGCTTTTGCGTCGCTGATAGGAACCCCGCGAAACTGAAGTGGCTTGTGGTCTACGCTTGTAGCACGGACTAGCCCCCTAACTCGCTAATTTTTGCAACCTCGCCCTCCCCAAAAAAGCGTCGACAAATTTTACGTAGCGCTTTCAGGAGTCGCCATTTATTTACGATAGGTTTACGATAGCGTGGTAAAATACGCCTATCCAACCGTTTGAAGCGAGGGCGAGACTATGCAACTGCGAAAACTACTCCTGTTTATCCTGATAGCGATACGACTCTGCGCGTCTCCGGCGTTCGCGCAAGAGAAGCCTCTCACTGCCAAAGAGCGGACGCAACAGAAAACTCTGTTCAAGTGGCTGGACACGACGCTCAACCTGCCCGACCTCGCGAAAGTTCCCATTGTGCGCGTTAAAAATCCGGCGTGGGATACATCAGGTTTCATGTTGGTTGGTACGCCCGCATATAAGGTGGAGTACGGCTTTCTGTTGAAAGAGGAGAAGGAGACGTTCACCGTTCTCTTCACGACGACGGTTCAGGTCACGCTTAGGCGCACCCAATCAAAGAGTTCCGCCAGTTACGAAATCATGGAGCCGAAAACGTTCCTCCGACGGTGGTTCCAGCCCTATCACGAACGAGATTCATTTTTTGGAAGCGACAGCGTCGTCTACTTTGGAAACGAGAAATGGTTCAGGAGGTTTGGAGCGGGTGGAGCGTCCGATGCGTTGGACAGTCTCTTCTTTACTCGTTTCTATGAGGCGCGAGGCGACTTGCAAACGGCGGATAGATTCTACCGGCACTTTATGGTCAACCACCACACAGACATGAGTTCAGAACGAATGGACTTACGGCATCTATCGGATGATTTTTACTTGAACGGGACGTGGCACATTGATATGCTTTTTGATGACCCGTTCCTCTCGCGAGAGACTATTCTGACTCAGGTTCGCCTGATGAAACAGAGGTTCCCTGTAGATGCACGATGGAATCTTTATGGCTTAGGGGCGACAGAGAGGCTACTCGTAAAGATGATTCAGGAGGATAAGGAACACGCCAAAAAGCGCTTACCGCCCCTCGAAAAAATGCCTCTCAAGGAACGAGTTGCAGAACTCATATTCCGCCTTCGAGACGCCGTCTCCTCTCACAGAAGCGGTTTCTTAATTGGCGGCGACGAACCTGTTACAAAAGACCCTCGCTACCACTCCGACCAGGCGTTAATACAGATAGGCTACCCCGCCGTTCCTCAACTTATCGAAGCGTTTGGCGATAACCGTTTCACGAGAAGCGGAGAAACCATTGGAAAGCGAGCGCAATCCATCTTTTCCGAAATCTCCTCCTACAGTTTTGAAAACCTGCACGCCTCCATCAAAAGCTCTCCCGCAGATAAAGACTACCAAAAGGCGGCTCTAATGTGGTGGACGAATTTCCAGAAGAAGGGCGAACGACAGACGCTCATTGAAAAGACTTCCCTAGGGAACCGAGACTCCATCGCGCCCGCCGAGAAACTTGTGAAAGCCTACCCGAAAGACGCGCTTCCCCCTCTCATCAAAGGCTTTCAGAGCGATGCAGACCCTTACGCTCATAAACGACTCATGGAGCTTATCACGGACTTCAAGCAGGAGGCGGCGAACGCTCTTGCGCGTTCCGTGATGTGGAAAGATAGAGACGTTGAAACGAGACTGGTCGCCGCGAAGATGCGCTGGAGGCAGGGCGACCTTGAGGCGTTGAAGGCGATGATAGAGACTTGGGTTCACCCTCCAGCCAAACCGCCTTTTAATCCGAGAGACCCTTCGGGAGACCCTTTCGAGGACGACTATAAAAACGAGCAGTTGGCGGATTTTCTAGGGCATACGAAACACCCTGACGCTATTCGCGCTCTTAACGCAAACCTTTCTACGTTGAAAGCGGGGCTTCTCTCAACAGTTATGAGTACCCCCTTCGGTTCAGAGCGATTCTCTGATGCCTCCCCGCTCCATAAGAACGTCATCGCAGAGCAGTTGCGAGTGAAAGCCGAGTACGAGCGAAGCGTAGAGACTCTTCTCACTAGTGTCCTCGCAAGATTGGACAAAGTAAATATGGGTATGACCCTCCAGTGGAAGCAAAGGCTGGTTGGTTGGAATCCTTCCAGCGGACGCGCCTGCGACTTCGCGGCGGCGCTCCTCGCAATTATACGCCCTGACAAATACCGATTTGACATCCACACGTCTCTGCGCCAGCGAGAAGTCCAGCGTCTCGTCCTTCTCAATCGGTGGAGAGCGGAACAAAAACTGGCGCCGCTTCCGGTTCCGCCCCTTCTCACGCGGAAACTGCCGCGCAACGTTGTCTCGCAGATACTCTTCGCCAGCGACGCTCCCGCCCTGCCCCCCGCTATTCGCACGCATATCCTCGCAATGCAGGGCGCAAAACCGACGAGCAAGACGCTATCGAAACAGTTAGAAGAGATTCTGAACAACCTTCCCGCCAATACGAAAGGCATCTATTTTGAGGCGGACAGCGCGGGAGACGGAACGGGGATTCGACTCTTCTTCCAACTTATACCAGGCAAAGTAAGGGGAAACACCTACAATTTGGGACTGTATGGAGACTTGGACGTTAAAACGGGGATAACGGATTTGGGGTCGAACGGATTCGGCTCCAGTCTGGAAACGCTTCCCGAAGACGCGCTACAGGCTATCGAACGCGCTTTCGCTCTGCCCTCAATGTCGCCTTTTGAAGCCATACTCCGCTTGACGGTAAGAAAGCCCTGATGTTTTTGCGAGGAGCGCTCTGGAGAATGCGGCTTTGAGCCTTCATCGCCGGACTTAGGGAAGAAAGCAAAAAGGAGAGAGGATAACTCCTCTCTCCTTCGCTCTACATAGCGCAAAGCGGCTATTTAGCGGACTTGTTCTTATCAGCGTGGTGAAAATTCCCATGCTGGTAATCCCCTTTGAAGTCTTTGTACTTCTCTTCCTTGAAGGTTCCATCCGCATTAAATAACAGCTGTTGCCCATCCTCTTTATCTCGTAGCCCCTTGATAGACTTGGGGTCGGTATGACACTGAAGACATCGCCCCGCGCTTATCTTCCCCGGAGGGTTTCTCCAGTACTCTTTCGCTTTGAGAGCCTGTAGCTCCAGCGCTCCTATAACAAGAGAGACCGAGCCGATAATCAAAACGGCGACTTTGAAGGAGACTTTCTTATGAGGGGTTATTCTGCCCATAGTAGTACTCCTTAACTAGTCTTCTTTCTTGTACTTCTTCCCTGTAGCGTGAGGATCCTCACGTTTGGGTTCGCGATTGCAACCGCCCAAGATAGCGACGCCAACGACAAGTAAGAGAGCGATTTTCAAAGTTTTCATGGTCTTATACCTGATATTGCGGGAAACGCGAACGTTTCCCGCAATATCTTGAGTGTATCGCCTCATAACGAAGCGAGGGGTGTGTCGCCTAGTTAGGGAACCAGCAGTTGCTAGTGGCGCCGGGGGCGCACTGCGGGAGTTGGTTCAGGGCGTGGGGGATAGCGCCGCAAGCAATGCCGAGGGGCGCGGCTGTCATACCGTCGGGGCTCCACGAACTTGCGTTGATAATGCTATCCGTATCCGCACAGTAGCCGCGGCTTGCGCCCTCTTCGCTGGCGGGCATTACCATTCTATTGTTGAAGGCGCCGTCCAAGAAGCCTGCCTTCATTTTGACGCTCTTAGCGTGTCCATCGCAGAAGGCGGCGTTCCACTGACCGCCGGAGTGGCGTAGCGAACTGTTGGAGGTTCCGTTGAACGTACACAGAGCGAAGCCGATGCCCATGGTCTGGCGGGGAGTGTCGTAGGAGTCGCCAAAGGCGAACGTCTGCGACGGGTAGGTGAGGTTGGCGAGTCTCTTGCCCGGAATGTAGCTATGTCCGGGGCGCTGAGGGTCTTCCGACTGAGCCTCTAGCAGACCGCCGCCGCGCCAACCGATGGGACCCCAGTTATACCCATAGCCGGGTAGGTGGTCGAGGTGTAGCCCTAGGCTGTCCTGAGTGCCGTCTTCTGTGCGATCGGGACAGTAGTAGATACCGAGGTTCTTGGTGTAGGGGTAAATCAGCGACCACCAGTCGGAGCCGTTGCCCATTTTAAGCATGGTCTCGTCGTAGTCCTGAGTGTACATGGCGAATGCGTTAGCGGACTGTTTTAGGTTACTCAAGCAGGATACGCCGCGGGCTTTCTCGCGGGCTTGAGCGAAAACGGGGAAGAGAATAGCGGCTAGTATCGCGATAATAGCGATAACGACTAGCAACTCGATGAGCGTAAAACCACTCTTTTGACGAAGTTTCATAACTTCCTCCTGTGCTGTTCTTTCGATGTGTGTAGTGAGGCGTGAATACAACACTGTGTTTCCTCCGCTTGGAGGGCTTGCTGTTTCGATGACATTGGCAAGGGGAGATGCGCTACATCGCTCTCCCTCATCTCTACAGTCGCGCTACATCTCCCTAGCCTCTTATGAGGCGTAGCGCCAAAACATAAAACCTTGTATGCCCTACTTGTCATTATAACAAACTGTGCAGAGCGTGTCAAGCCTATCACTTTTGATTTGGCGAATACAGAGGTCGTTTGTCGCTCTCTCATTCGCCCCAAAACCAAACGTAGTATACCGCCTCTCTATTAAGACGACATGAAGGAATGTTAAGGTTTCATTAAGGTTTCCACAAATGCGAGCAGATTCCTTCTTCATTCTGTATGTGTGGCTTTTTTTCGGAAAAATTCTTATTGAAGAGGCTACGAGGGCGGATTTACGTCTTAAAGACAACGAATTAGTCTTCTCTTGAACCGTTCTGACATTTTTCAAAAACTTCGCTATGGATTTTGACAGACGAGGATACCTGTCGTTGGGAGTTGAGAAAACCGATATGCAGACGAGGTATCTCCAACAACTGAATGATGAGGGGTTAGCGCTTCGCGCCATGCGCGGCGACCTGACCGCGTATAGCGTTCTGGCGGCGCGGTATCGGGGCGCGGTTCTGCTGATTGCGGAAGAGGCGCTGGGTTCTCGCGCCAATGCGGAGGATGTGGCGCAGGAGGTGTTTCTTGTCGTCTTTCAGTCGCTCGCTCGCCTTCGCGAACCAGCGAAGTTTGCAAGCTGGCTCTACGCCATTACGCGCTTTCGCGCTCGCAGGGCGTTCCGCCAAACACAGCGCTATGCAACGCGAGAGCCGGAGAGTTTGAACGGGCTAATGGACAGCGAGGAGAGCCAACCGGAGAAGGCGCTTCTTAGGGCGGAGCGGGATAGCGAAATTATGGGCGCGGTGGAGAGGCTGAAATCGGAGTGGCGAGTCGTATTCCTGCTTCGCTATCAGGAGGAGTGGTCTATTTCGCAGATAGCGGGGTTTCTCGCTCTTCCCATTACCACAGTGAACTGGCGGCTACATCAGGCGCGAAAACGCCTTCTACAACAGTTAAAGACAGACGAAAGGGAATCTGACCATGAGTGACACGGAACAAAAAGAGGTGAAGGCTATCTCGCGCCTTCTTGCGAAGACGGCGGAGTTGGCGGAACAGGCGAGCCTGACGGGGAGTTTCGAGGACGGCGCGGAGCGGTGCGTCCATCAGTACAACGTCGCAGTAGCGCAGTTGGAGAAGCTGGGAGCCGCGCCTACGGGTTTCTTCCTCCCTCTGCCCGCGGACGCAGGGTATGGCTCTATCGGAATAGCGTGCGCCCAACTCGCGAGTTATATCGGAGAGGAGCCTATCGATGGCGGAGTCTCCTACCATGGGCCCAAGTACAACATTCTAAATAATAAGGGTAGCGGCATGGCGCAAGAGGAGCGGGAGGAGCTTAAGGCGTTGCGAGAACTTCTGCACCATCAGCGTTCGGAGAGGCGCGAAGGGTAGTTTTTAATACGGAAGCGGCGGGGCTATCTGCGACA
>CAIJLM010000053.1 GCA_903821495.1 uncultured Chthonomonas sp.
GGTCTTGATGGGTCATCTGAGTAACGAGAAGTTTCAGAAATGTGTTCTGGTCCATAGCGCTACTTCCCCCCCTATTCACCACTTGCGCTACGTTAGGGTCAACGCCGGTTATGGGACTCACTGCCATTTTCTTTGGTTCCTTTCTTGCTGTGTTACGCCGAGTAGTCTAGCAGGGCGAGCGGGTCTCGAATGGAAGCGCGGGGCGCTACGGCTACTGTCGGCTTGACGGGTTCAACTCCGTCAATTCGGAAACTTTTTTCGGTGTTTCGAGGTTGAGCGCGGCTCTGGCTCGCCTCGTATCCTTGACGCTGTGGCGACTGCCCGCCGCTAAATGCGCCCTGATGTAGCGAGACTTCGTAGTCTTTCAGCGAGACTCCCCTACTCTCCAAAGAGCGCTTCAACTGCTCTCTCGCGCTCTCTAGCGCCTCTCGCACGGGGTGGCTCTCCGCTAAAATGCGAACGCTTACGCCCTCCGCATTCGATGTAAGCCTTATCTGTATCTCGCCGAGGCGTTCGGGGCGAAGATGTAGGTTTACCTCCCCGTTCCCGTTTTGGAGGCGCATGGTCTCCATTTTGCGGCTCGCCTGCTCAATTACCTGCATCCGCTCTATCACATTTAATCGCGCCGACTGTCCCGTTTCAGAAACCTCTTTTGTTGCGTTTTCGGCTACTGTGAACTTCTCGCTTAACGACGCTTCCGACTTCCCTGCGCGAATGTTGGCGACGGCTTCCGCGCTCTTCTCTTTCGAGTCGGCTTGTTGGTCGGTTTCGCTGTCTGCGCTCTGGCTCTCCGCCTTCGATAGAACGGGAACGCCGCTTACTACGGCTTGCGCGGTTGTCGTAGGCTTTGCGCCGTCGGGTTGCGCGACTTTCTCAATAGGGAGGCTCAGGCTTAACCTGTCTAGCCCATCCATGTTAAATGCTTGAAACGCCGACTCTTTGAAGGCTGAAAACGTCGGCTCTTCGCTCGGCTGAGTCTGGTTAGGAACGGAAGCGTTCCATGTTTCCAGCGTTACGGGTTTGAGGAGATTTGGGAGAGTGAAGCCCTTCTTCTCGTTTGCGGGGGTATCCGCTTTGGTTGTGTTTTGGTTGGGAAGATTGAGTATCGAATCGGCTGTCGCTTGCGCGTTTTGCGATTGATTTGAGGGGTTTGAGGCGTTTACCGCTCCCGAAGTTGGCTTCGTTTCGCCACCTTGCGAGTCCACAGTCACGCTCTTTATCGTCGGTCTGATTCCCTCGTTCGTCGTCTCTATCTTCAGTTTTGAATTGAGTAGCGCCGCTATCGCTATCTGTCCGACATCGGGAGGAGGTTTCGGCTCGGATTTGTCTCCGTCGCTCTTATCCTCATCGTCGGGCTTATCCGCGCTCCCCTGCTTCGCCTTGCCTCCGCTCTCCTCCTTGACCGCCTGTATCAACGACTGCGAGAAGAGAGAGGTCTCAGAACTGCTTGCGGGTTCGTCCGTCTTTGCTGGTGGAGTGGGCGCGAGATTTGGCGGAAGTGTCAGCGTTGGACTGACCATTGTTTGGTAGCGCCTCCTTTGGGTGGAAGAGATGTCCACAATCTCCATTGTCGGAACGCGCTGAACTGTTCCCTAGTATTTTTTCGGGGTTTTGGGAAAGAGCGGGGGCGTGAATCGATTCGCCCCTTCCCGAAATAGGAAGGGGCGAAGGTTAGGTCTAAAAGGGAGGATTTCCTACGCTTACTCTGTCGGTTTCTTGTGGCGTTTTTTGATGTACTCCACGTAACGGACAAAGAAGTAACTAATGAAGTAGAGGGATAGCACGGAGACGGAGATAAGCCCCATGGTGATATAGTCGTTGGAGGGTACGAAAATCGCGCCGACTGCGGAGAGTACGATTCCCCAGCGCCAGCCTTTGATAATCCCTTTCGAGGTGACAAGCCCCAGAAAGGAGAGCGACATCAGTACAATGGGCAGTTGGAACACAATGCCGAAGACCGCCATCAGTTTCATGAAGAAGAGGACGTAGGTATTGGGGTCTTGCATGAGAATCGCGGGTTGCGGGTACTCTTCCATATAGGAGAGAAACCAGTGCATAGCGTAGAACATCGTGTTGTAGCCGAGCGTCACGCCCATGGCGAGAAGAATCGCGGAGGTGGGAACGAGCAGGCGGAATGGTCTGCGCTCATCGGGAGTGAGGGCGGGAACCACAAAAAGGAACATCTCCCACGCCACGCCCGGTATAGCGAGCATGAGACCGAAGATAAGGCTCATGGTAAAGTGGGTCATAAACGGGGCGAAGAAATCCCGAAAGATGATACCGTTTATGGCTCTTGAGGGGGGATTTTCTATGACCTCTTTAAGGGTGTCTACCAGAATGTTAAACTCATCTTTGGTAGGATTATGGTCAATGTGTTTGAGGGAGGTCTGAATAGGATTTACGACCTTGCCATGCTCGCTATTCCAGCGGTTTATCTCTACATTGAGGGGCTTAAACAGGAATCCGTAGATGTGGGGGAAAATCTGATAGGCGAGAATGGCTCCCACAATAATATAGAGTATAGAGCGCATAAGGCGCGAGCGTAGTTCGCCAAGATGCTCGGTCAGAGCCATGCGTTTTTCGTCGTTGGTCAGTTTCGGCGTCTCGTCGGGCATATCGTTCCTCCTCCTCTCAAGTCTCAGGCATAGTATACCAAATTTCCCGCCTAAGCGGCGGTATAAAACTCGAAGCGGAGGTCGCACACTCTTCGCTTAGAGCGAATCACGTTTCAGAGCCGCGTCTAGCATCGCCAGAAATTCGGGCGGGTCGGAGTGGCGCGTTACGATTTCAGGAGTTTTGTGCCACTGCGCGAAGTCAATCAGCGTCTCCGCCAACGCCTTCGCCAATCGCGCCGACGGCTTCACTTCCGCCTCTAAATGTAGTTTTCGCACTTCCAGCAAGCCGTCCTTACGGTGCGCCTTCGCGTCCAGCCGCCCTATCAGTTCGCCGTTATGCAGAATAGGCAGGGTGAAGTAGCCAAACTGACGCTTTGCGGCGGGGGTGTAGACCTCAATGCGGTAAGAGAAGCCGAAGACGCTCAACGCCCTCTCTCTATCCGAAACCAGCGGGTCGAATGGCGATAGCAGGGTTGTTATGTTGGAGCGAAGCCCCTCTTCTCGCACGTTTTGTATCATGGCTTGATGTTCGGGGTGAGTGTAGGCAGGCTCTTTCCACCCCTCCGCCTGAACAGGGAACAGCTCGCCCTCCGCCGCCAGCTCGTTCAGAAGGCGCGTGATGACCTGCTTGGAGCCAGAGCGACGCAGGTAGTCCGGAAAGTAGGAGGAGACCCACTTCGCCTGTGCGACTCCGAGCGCCTTCACCGCTTTCAAAATCATCTCGCGGGTTCCCGCCTCTCGCGTAAGAGCGTGCGCGTCGGTCCATGCGGGCGCTACGCGCTCTTGCAGGTCGTAGACCCTCTGGAAGCCGTCTCGGCGGGCTATCATCAGGGTTCCTGCATAGAATAGCCGCTCCAACGCTAACTTCTCCGGCTTCCAGTTCCACCAGCCCGCGTTGCTCGCCTCTTCCCTCTCGAAATGGGCGGAGCGTTTCGCGCCATTCTGGCGCACGGAGTTGAGTACGCGCTCAATAACCTCCCGCGATTCGCTGTCGGGTATCCCCTCCCACCAACGCCCCGCTACACTCTCTTGCGTGTTCATTCGCTCGGCGTACTCTAGCATTGAGCGGCGATATATGGGAAAATCCTCGCGAGGAAGAAAGCAGGCGGCGTGAGACCAGTACTCAAAAAGATGTCCCTCCGCAAGAAGCTCCTCTAGCCAGACTAGCGGGTATTCGCCCAGACGGCTCCACAGCACAAGGTAGGGGCTACGCGCCACAACGCTAATAGTGTCTATCTGTAGCAAGCCCATGCGCCGTATGGCGGTCATCAGGTCTTCGCGAGTGACGGTTTTGGCGGAACGCGGTTGAACGCCCTGCGCCAACACCATAATATGCCTCGTCTCTTCGGGGGTAAGTGGCGACAACGACGCTCCTCTTTTCTCTTTGGACGGTTTTGAAATCAATTCAGCCCTTTCGCAAGCCTCAAATAGCGACTCTTTACAGACTTCTCAGAAATTCTCCTTGACAAATCGCCCAGTTTGGCGTATATTTTTGTTCGTCAAGTTCGTGAAAACATGGGGGGATATCGTCTAGCGGTTAGGACGAGGGATTTTCAGTCCTTAAGCCGGGGTTCGATTCCCCGTATCCCTATGAAAACACTGTTCGTTACGCCGGGGTGGTGGAATTGGTAGACACGTACGCTTGAGGTGCGTATGCTCAAAAAGCTTGCAGGTTCAAGTCCTGTCCTCGGCACTGTGACCCTCTCTGAACTCTCAGAGAGGGATTTTTTTCGCTATCCTTCGCCGACCAACCGCTCCCTCTAAAACCCCGCCATGATGTTTCGTCGTAGCGCCTGCTCGCGGTACATCTCCCGAAACGCCGTAAACTTCGCGTTATGGTAGTCGGCAGTCTCCGGGTTCGGTTCGACTACTTCGCCACGCCCTCCCATGCCCTGCATCGCGGAGTAGATGTCGGGATAGGCTTTCGCGGCGGTGGCGGCGAGAATGGCGGAGCCTAGCAGAACGGCTTCCGGCTCTTTCGGCAGGATAAGGGTCAGCCCCGTCGCGTCGGCGTGTTCCTGTAGCCACACAGGGTTCTTCGTCCCCCCGCCCGTGACAAACATCGTATCAATCTGATATCCCGATTCGTTCATCGCCCGCACAATGTCTCTCGTACCGTAAGCCACGCCCTGAACCGTCGCGTAGTAGCGGAGGGCTTGCGACGTGATAGATTCATCCAGAGAAATCCCGTCTACTATCCCTCGAATATGCGGGTCGCCGTAAGGCGAGCGATTGCCTATGAAGTCGGGCAGGACGTGTATGTTTTTTGTTAGCCGCGCCAGCGTGTCGTAGCCCGCCGCCGCCCGTAACCGCTCTAGTTCTGCGTTTAGTAGCTGATAGACGGTAACGCCCCGCTCCTTCGCCTGAGCGTGGAGGCGCGTCGCGTTCGCATGGTCGTTGATACTATGGTCGATAGCGCTACCCGCCGCGCTCTGTCCGCCTTCGGTAAGCCACAAGCCGGGAACCATCGCGCCGAAGTAGGGACCCCATACACCGTCAATAAATATCGGGTTGCGGCTAACCGCCATGTGGCAGTTACTCGTGCCTCCGATAAGCGCAAGAGCCGTCTCTAGGCGTTTGAGGTCAATCTCCGCGCCGCGCTCCCAGATAGCCCCCAGAAGCCCCAAGCCCCCCGCGTGCGCGTCTATAATGCCGATACCCGTAGCGCAGTCGGTGGTCAAGCCCAGTTCCGCGGCGGAGTCGGGGCTTAGGTTCCCGATATAGCTCCCCATAGGCAGAACGCTCTCCGAGACGCGCCCGTTGTCGAAAACGTCATCGATGCCAATCGCTTTGAAGTAGTCCCTGTCCCAGCGCCCGCCCGCGCCCTCATGCCCCAGATACGTCCACTTACAGACGACGGTGCAGAGGCTACGGCTGTCTACGCCCGTAGAGCGATAGGTCAGAAAATCGGCGAGGTCGAGATACCTCCCCGCTTTCGCCCACGTCTCTTGCAGGTTCTTCTTGAGCCACTTGAGTTTGGGGGTCTCCATCTCCGGCGACAAGCGGCCCCCAACATACTTGAGAACCTCATAGCCTCCTGCGTTAATCTCCTCGGTCTCTTCGATAGCGCGGTGATCCATCCAGACGATGATATTTCGCGCGCTGTCGCCCTCATCATTCACGGGGAGCGGCTTATCGTTCGCGTCCAAAACCACAAGCGAGCAGGTCGCGTCGAAACTCACGCCGATAACCTGCTCGGCGCGCACTCCTGTGGCTTTAAGCGTCTCGCGAATCGTCTTGCCAATCGCTCGCCATATATCCTCCGAAGACTGCTCTACGAAGTCGGGCTTGGGTCGCCACGTCTGAATAGGCTCTACCGCCGAAGCCAGCAGAGAGCCTTGCAGGTCGAAAAGCCCCGCCCTCGCGCTACCCGTTCCAACATCAACGCCGATGACATATCTCCCCATCTTGTTACTCCTTAAAGCGCGACTTCGCCGCTAAAAACCTCCGTCGCAGACCCCGTCATAACGACGCGGTTATCGCCTAGCCACTCGATGCGGAGGTCGCCGCCGGGCAGATGCGTCAACACATTGCGCGAGGTCTTACTGTTCAGAATACAGGCTACCACCGTCGCGCACGCCCCTGTGCCGCAGGCAAGCGTCTCTCCCGCGCCACGTTCCCATGTCCTCATCGTGACCTCGCTTGTACTATGCACCTTCACAAAATGGACGTTTGTGCGTTTTGGAAACGATTTGTGATTTTCGATGGCGTGTCCATAACGAGCGAGAGGCAGAGCGTCGAGGTTGTCCTCAAAAATTACGACATGGGGGTTGCCCATAGAGACCGCTGTTATCTCAAACTTCTGCCCCTCCGCCTTCAAGACCTCTCCGATAACGCTCTTGTCGTCATCGCCGCGCATAGGTATTTCAGAGCGGAGCAGGTGAGGAACGCCCATATCCACTCGGACGGTCTCTACGATGCCAGAGCGTAAGTTTAGCTTGAGAAGTTTTACTCCATCGCCCGTCTCCACCTTGATTTGCGTGTCTTTGTATAGGTTGTGGTCGTACACATACTTCGCGAAGCAACGAATTCCATTGCCGCACATCTCCGATTCGCTACCGTCGGGATTGAACATTCTCATACGAAAATCGGCGATTTTGGAGGGCAGTACAAGAATCAGACCATCCCCGCCTATACCGAATTTACGGTGATTGAGTCTTGCGCTCACCTCTGCGATGTTGGCTTCAGGCAAGACTTGTAGGGTGTTATCTACAATGATGAAATCGTTTCCAATTCCGTGCATTTTTGTGAACTTCAACGCAACTACTCCTTAAATAATAGGGGCTTGGCGTAGCCAAGCCGTGTTTCGCCCTCATCCCCCACTTAGTATACCCCATCGTTTTGCACTCAGTTCCGCTACCCTCTGCGGGTAAGAGTTTACCCTTTCGAGGTTAATCAAAATGCGGTTCATTATTGGAGGCATCCTGCTCCGCCTCCGCCGCCTCTTCAAGTATCGCCCTCTCCCCTACCACCTTCAAAGCGCGTTCCACCGAAGCCTTGAGAGATTTCGCTTGTGAAGACTCGCCCCTCTCAATGAGCGCCATAGCCCTCCGTAGCGGGCGTATCGCGTCCTTCGAGCCAACCTTTTCAAGGGCTTCCACCAGAGCCGCGATAAGCGGAGGGTGTCCGGGAGTGCAGTCGAGCATCAGGTCGCATAACTCTTTGGTGAGATTTGGGTCGAGGCGTTCGTACATTTCACTGGTCAACTGCGGGAGCGTAGCAAGTAGGGCTTTTTCCACGATTTTAGCGAGACTGGGGTCGGAGGAGGCTTCACAAAAACACATCAAACTCTCTGGTTGTGCGAACTTGTGGAGGGTGCGAAGCGCAGAAATAGCTACGTCTCGCCTCTGAGTAGCCATAGCCCTCCGCCGCACAAGATAGAGTAGAGAGCCTGCTAGAGGGGATAGTAGGTATATCGCCCTTTGCACAAGCGGGGCGAATGTGAAGCGCGGCATGAAATTCATCGCGAAGGCGAACAAGCAACCTAGAGCGGCGAGAGCGATACTCGGCGCGAGAACAAAGCGCGTTCGCCCCCCCGACGAAGCGCCTATCTTGCTGTTTCGCTCCTGCACAATACGCCGTAACGCCGCGCCTACCCGATTCTTCTGACCTATAGAGAGGCGGGCTTGTCCCAAAATCCACGCCACAACCGCTATAGCGCGATAGGAGGCGACCTCCCGATACTCAAGGCGGTCTACTAGCTCCTCAAAGGCTTCGGAGGAGAGCGCGGCGGCGCAGAATCGCGCTTTAGACGCGCCGCCCGTCGTACCCCGACGTATGCGTTCGATATTCTCTGCGTAGAGGGCGTGAAGTTCAGCGCGGTAGGGCGCGGTCTCAAGCAAAGGCGACTGACTCTCTTCCGCACGGATTCGAGTCAGTCGCTCCTTGCGAGATTCCATAAGTGAAGGTTCGCTCTGCATGAACGGTTGCGCCGCCTTCCCTCCCTATAGGCTTCGCAATACCAGTCCGCTCCACAACTTGGGAAAGAAGAAGGTGGACTTTTGGGGCATTTTGTCGCCAGCGGAAGCCACGTCGCGTACCTCCATAACCGTCGGGTTTTGGAGAACGCACGAGATTTGCCACTCGCCGCTCTGTACCTTGTCTACCGCCTCGTCCTCATCGCGAGTGTAGGCGACATCGGGCGTATGCGCCAGAGTCTGCCACGATATACCGAGCGTTCTATCTAGTACAAACGCCTGTAGTATCGTCACATCGAGGTTTTTCCACGCCTCGCAGTGGCTCCCCGCCATAGCGTTATCCATGAGGCTACCATCCCGCAAGGTGAGCGCGTAGGATTTACCCGGCAGTACGATAAGGAAACGCTTCACGCCCTGCGCTTGATGTTTAATCCAAGCGCGTCCCGCTTCAATCGAAAGTATCTCAATCTGGAAGTAACGTTCGAGAAGCAGGGGTAGTTCGTCCATTCTCTGCGCTGAGACGTTTTTCACGAGACGGTGCGTTGGTAGCACAACGAGACCGGGGTCTTCAAACGCGGATAGCCCGATAAGCAGAAAGTCGTAGGGCTTGAGACCTGCGGGGTCGCCCTCCGCTTCGCGGCGCTCGCGCTGGTAGTTCAGCCCCGTTTCGTAGCGGTGATGACCGTCCGCAATCCAGATACGTCGCGCCGCGAAGAACTCTTCCAACTCCGCCAGCAGACACGTATCGGTATGGCGGTAGAGAAGGTGCTGTTCCGCGTCGGGCGCGGTAACGCCGGGATAGACGGCTTTGCGGAGAGGCTCTCGCCCCTGCCTTGAGGCTTCAAGACTGCTCCCGACGGTCAAGGTCGGGTCTTCGTAGAGACCATAAATTGGCTCAGGATTCGCGTTTGTAGAGCGCATGAGATTCAGACGGTCTACCTTCGCTTTGGGGTGGGTCTCTTCGTGGGGAAGGACTACTCCGTTTTCGTAAGGCTCTAGTTTCAGCGCGACAAACAGAGAGCGACGCGAAACGCTCTTCGCGGGGTCTAAAGGATGCTCAAAAACCTGAATGTATTCGTAGAGCGCAGGGGTATCGTCTTGCACGAACGCGCCGCTTGCCAGCCCCTCGCGCAGAAACTCCGCAGAGCGCGTATAGCGGTTGTTTTCGGGAGTGTCTTGGGGGGTCTCTTTGTTTAGCATGAGGCGCACGATGTTCTGCGGGTGCATATCGTACAGTTCTTGCTGTTGTTTGGGAGAAAGCACATCGTAAGGGGGCGCGATAACCCGCTCTGTGGGCATATCTGCGCTGTAGAAAATGCCCGCAAAGGGCGCAATCTGAGCCATCAGTCGTTTTGTTCCTTGGGTCTAATTTGAGTCGTCGTCTTGATTCGGCGTAGTTGACGAACGCGATTTTTGGGTTTCCAGATTCGTGCGCGTCACCTGTTCCATTACCACTTCGTCGTTTTTCAAGATTTTTGTGTAGTAAAACTGCTTCTGCCCGAAAAACTCGCTACTCTTTGTGGCGAGGGTGATGATGGCGAAGTCGTTGGGAGCGTCTTTCGCGGGAGGGGTGTAGAGCGCTTTATGCTGTGCCAGATAGTCTACATCCTCTTGAGCGAGGTAGGTCGGCGCAAGCTCTTTTAACTGCGCCGGATACGCGCCCTTGTGTTCATCGCGGTACCTCTTTAGGCTGTCGCGAATTGGGATGAGCTGCTCTCCCTCTGAAGAGGCTTCCATGATGTTGTTTATCAACTTGCCCGCGCCCGATTTCTTGTTGGACGTGAAGGCTATCGTGATTCCAACTAAAAAGATGACTATCAGCCCGCCACAACCCGCCAAAGCCCAAACCCAACCGACATCTTTCCGCTTCTGCGGAATGGGGGGAGGCGTAAAATTGTTGTAGCCGCCAGTCATAGCCCTGCTCCTTTTGCGTTTCATAACGCCGCTTAAAGTATACTCGAAAGTAGGCTTTTTAACCTACCCCCCTCCATCTTGGTAAGAGTTCAGGATTGGACACGAAGCGAGAAGGAGGGAGATAGCGAACACCTTGCGAGTGTCAATGATAGTGACGGGTACAAACGAAGAGACGGCGCTACCCGCCCACAGGATAGTACGTCGTTGCATCGGCGGACGGTCTCCATAGATGTTCAGGCGCGTGATAGTTCCACACCCATTCCGAAATTTGTCGGAGAGCGACATCCCCTTCGTTGTCCGCCTCCCAGCGCGTGTCGCTCTGGTTTTTTGTAAAGGCGGAGAGGATGTAGGGGCGATTCGGCGATTCTATAAGCGCGACATCAGAGCGAGAGCGGTCGACCGCGCCTGTCTTGTTCGCTTTGGGGGTCATAGGGGGGACGTGCGCGATAAAGAAGTCGTCCCAGTACTGATGAGATAACAAGCGCAACATTCTGTCGCACGCGCCGGGACTGCCCGCCTCGCCATTTCGTATCATCGCCATAAGCCGCGCCATCTCGCTGGGGGTCGTCACGCCTAGCCCATACTCCTGCTGCATCTCGCGCAAGCCGAGTATATCGGTCTCCGCGCCATTCAAGAGTCGCGTCGTTTTGAAGCCATACCGAAAGAGCCAGTTGTTAATAGCCCCCTGCCCTACTAGGTTTCGCAGGACAATCGTCGCGGTGTTATCGCTGAGGCAAATCATAAGGTGAAGCCATTCGCAGAGCGGCAGGCGGGTTCGATTGCGGAAGTGGAAGGCGGGACCGCCCTCCTCGCGCTGACCGGAGTGCGCGGGCGTGACGGCGACGGAGAGCGCCCAGTCTATAGCGCCCAGCGATACCTGCTCCATAATGTAGCACATCACCGCGATTTTGATGACGCTCGCCGTCGGGAACATCTCGTCGCCCCGATGTTGCAGGGCGATTTCGCCCGTATGGGGATACATCAGCGTATACCCCAATCCACCGCCGAAGCCTTCCGCGATTCGTTTCAACTCACGGGATAGCGTCTCCAGTTCTAAAGCCATACGTCCCCTCTACGTAAAAAACAGAGAGGTCGAACAGCGCGAAGACTGCCCGACCTCTATAACCTAACCCCATCCCCTTCCCGATGCGGGGAGGAGTGATTAAATATCCACCTTCGCGAAGGATTTCGTTTCGGCGGACTTGAGGCACGCGAGAATGACCGCCAGAGAGCGTCGCCCCTCTTCGCCCGTAACGGGCGGCTCTGTGTTGGTGAGTATCGCGTTAATGTAAGCGTCAATCACGCCAGAGGAGGTCTGTCCGCCTGAATCGTTTGTCTGGATAGCGCCCACGCTGTAGAACTGCTTTTCGCCGCTCAAAAGGTGCACCACCACGCTGTAGTTGGGGTCGGTTCCGAGGCGAATCTGCCCCTTCTCACCGTAGATAATTGTTGTGTTGTCTTCGCCCGGATAGTGCGACCATGAGGCTGTCAGCGTTCCTATAGCGCCGCTCTTAGCGCGAAGCAGGCAGACCGCGTTATCGTCTACATCGCCCATAGGCTTGTTGATATGCTCCACAAACGCCGCAACCTCTACAATCTCTTCGCCAATGAGCCAACGCACGAGGTCGGCTTTGTGTACGCCGAGGTCGCCCATGGTTCCCACAAAAGCCTGCTTTTTGTCGAAGAACCAGCCCGTAGCGCCCTCAATGCTCCAACTTTCGGGTCCCGGGTGCGCGAAGGAGGTTCGGAATGTGACAACTTTGCCAATCACTCCCGCTTGAATCAACTCTTTCGCTTTGACGTGTAGCCCCATGAGCCGTTGATTGTGTCCAATCATCAAAACTTTGTCGGCTTTCTTCGCCGCTTTAATCATCTCTCGCGCCTCTTTGTCGGAGGTCGCCATCGGCTTCTCGCAGAGGACGTGCTTCCCCGCCTTGAATGCGTCGAGGGTGATAGGCGCATGGAAAGCGTTGGGGGTGCAGACGCTCACCGCATCCACGTCCAGTTTGAGGGCGGCGGCGTGGCTATCCACAGCCTTCGCGCCGTACTTGTCGGCTAGCTTCTCTGCACGCGAAAGAACCCTATCCGCAAACGCGACTATCTCCACATTGGGGTTGGCGGCGTACTCTGGCGCATGACGAAATGTTGCGATGCTTCCGCTACCAATGACCGCAACTCGGATTTTCTTTCCCATATCTCGACATCCTCTATTCTGTAGTTTTAACGGCGCGGCGCGACCGTGCGCCAAGCCATAAGTTCCTAATCAATAAAGACTCTTCTACGCCCTTGCAGGAACTTCCTCCTCAACGGCTTTAATTTGCCTAAAAGTCTCCCTTTTACGAGGAGAGATTTAGAGGGGGCGCGTGAAATCAAGGCTTAGGCGGACGATGCGGCGCGATAGGTTGCAGGATTTTACGGCGCTCCGGCGTGAGCCTATCCAGAAGCGGTTGCGAGTACTCATAGCCGAATCGCGTCGCCGCCCAACTCACGCCGTAGCGGTATATCGTAACGCGCCGCTCTCCCTCCGTGTTCGTTCTGCTAGAGCCGCCGTGCATAATGCCGTCCACGAATAACACCGCGTCGCCCGCTTTAAGGTAGACAGGAACCGCGCCCGGCAAATCGTCCATTCTATCGCCCTTTGCATAGTCTCCAGCCAGAGGGTGCGTGAAGTTCGATTTGTGGCTACCCGGAATAACCATTGTGGGACCATCGCCTTCGCCAATATCGGTAAGCGCGACGATGATGTTGCACTGCCCGCAACGAAACACGCCATGCTCATACTGGAACTTCCCGCGCAACGCGCCCCGATAGCCTCCAGAATGCACAGGGTGATGCCCCCCGCTCGTGCGAATAGAGGCGATGCACTCGTCTATGAACAGCCCCTGCACATACGAGTCCTCCTCTCCGCAGTAGCGGCGAACGTGGTTTATCCAGCTCGGATGGTCTATCAGCCGCTCAAAGGGTTCCCCTGTCTCCACCACGTTATGTAGTTCAAAGCCCGTTTCGTCTGTATAGTCGCGACGTTGTGCGTTATTCCACCACTCCCCGCGCTTCAAGGGCGGAAAGTTATCGAAAGCGGCGTTCAGGTCGGAAAGCAGGTCGGGCGCTACCGCGTTTTCCAAAATCACATAGCCGCGTAAATCAAACAGAAAATCGTCCAGAGCCGAAGGGAAACGAGGTTCCATAGAAACAACTTGCCTCCTCAGATGTTGGTTTCACTCTCTCACACTACTCCACAGGGGGGATTCGCACCGCGAAGTCGTAGCCCGCTACCGTCGGGTCGTTCGTAAGAAGCGCGAAGTCGGCGCGAACGTCTCGCTTAGTCATGGCGCGAAGGGTCAGTTTATGGGTTCCAGAGGTCACATTGACCACTCCAGAGAGCGTAACCTGCCCCATCTTGACACTCATCGCCTTCACGGGCATATCGTCCAGAAACACCTCCACAGGCTCTAACTGCCCATTACGAGTACAGCGCGTATAGAGGGCGTACTGCCCTGGAGTGTCTATCCGAAACCGAGTCGATATGCTCGTCCCCCCCACGACTTTCAGCGCAGTATTGCCCATACCGGGGCTACAGTTCGGGTCTTGAAGCGGCTTCCCTCCCCCCGTATCGGTAAACTCTTCGCACTCGAAGAGGAGTTCGCGGGGCGGAGGCGCAAGGTAGATGGCGCTAATGCTGTGCGGCTCCATATTTAATTTCCAACTACTCTCCGTCGGTATCGTCACCTCCCCGCGCCAATCTGTAAACGCGCTCGCGGGTATGTTCACAGACTTCGTAACCGCCATCTCAGTTGAGTTGTAGTAGAGAATTTTGTCGGTGAAGAGGGTGGCGTACACGCCGTCCTGCCCCGTGTCTACGGGAATAGCATTGCGCCTGCCGGGGTCTATGTCGCTCAGGTTGTAGGTGGCGCGACGCACGACCTCCAGATAGCCGCGTAAAAGGCTGCGCTTGCCGGGAAAGAAGATAGTTAGCCCCTTGCCGTAGCGCCGCGACCAGTTCCCGTTTAACTGCCGCAAGTCTAAATCGCGCTGAATAACCCCCGCAGGGGGTTGGGGCATGGGAAGCGCCTTCGTGTTGGTCTCTACCATCTCAATAGAGTAGATTTGGCAGGAGAGTCGTCGCATATCGCGAGAGGTTGCGTCCAGTTTCGCAGGTTGGAATGTCTGCGATTGGAACGTAAGTCGCGCCAGCCGCGCATCCTCAAAAATATCGCCGGATACCACAAAGTGGTAGGTGACATCCCCGCCGCTACTCAGCGAACCTATCTCATGTCCGTTTATTAACGCCTTGCGCGGCAGGTCTACGGCGGGGTCTGGCACATTGGCGCGAATCGTCAAGGTGTACTGCTTCGTAGGGTCGACGGGAAGAAGCGTGTTGGCAGTCGCCCCAATCCAACGAAACATATTTTTGTCGCGCATCTCTGGCTCATACCAGTCTCCGCTTAGGTAGTCGGCGACTTCCGGTTGCGCTACATTCATGCGGTAGTGGGTGGGCATCGCGCCTATATAACGCTCGGTAACTTTGGCTCGAAGTAGCTCCTTGCTGTATCCGAACAGGTCGTCGAACCAGTTGGTATCGCCCTCAAAAGTTGAGATTTTGCCGAAGTCGTAAGCGAGAAGCGTTCCGCCAGCGTTCACCCACGCCTTTATTTTCTCAAGCGTGTCCGGCTCCGCGAAAGTCCCTTCCCACAGCACCAGCACCCGGTAGCCATCCAGACAGCCGTCCCGCACCATCCTATCGTCCACAATATCGTAGTTCATAAAATCGCGAAGATAGGCGCAGGCTTGCCCGAAAAGCAGGTGATACCCTTGGTCAGTGCGGAGTTGTTGGGTTTCGGCGGGGTAGAACATGGCGACATCTACGATAGGCTTTTCGACTCGCAGAAACTTGCCGTAACGATAGTAGACATCTCTGTGCCGAAGGGCATTGCTAGACCAGTCAAAAATCCCCTTCGCGCCCTGCGACACGGCTTCAAACACGCGCCCTACCTCCTCATCGGAGGAGAGACCGCTCTGCGGCTCCACCCAGAAGGGCGTTTTGTAGAATCGGCAGGCGCTCCCAAGACGGGCGAACATCGAAGCGGCGTTCTCCGCGAACGGCTTGAAGGCGCTGTGACTAGAGCGAACTTCCGCCTTGTACTTTGCGGCGAGTTTTGGAATGAGGCTGTTGTCGTTTCCGCCTCGCGGGTCTTCGTCCTTGAAGCCCGCTGAAACCATTAGAAGGGTATTCGGAAAGTGTTTACGGGCGGAGGCGAGATTCAGGTCTATCCCCGTAGCGACTCCCCCCTTATACCACTCCACGAAATCTAGCCACTCGCGACGGGCATCGGCGCGAGGCTTCTCCGGGTAGACAACCTCGTCTAGTTTTTTGTAGTCGCGCTTCCATGCGTCGTTGAGTTTATCCATCGTGACGTACTTTTTGAGCATGGTTGCGCGAAAATTCGTTCGCGCCAACGGGTCGTTGCACCACCAGCCGATATGGTCGTGGTCGTTGCCGAACTCATGCGCCCAGTCGTCCTTCTGAAAGCCCATGGCGATACGTCCGCCGCTCAAAAAGCCAGCCTCGCCATAGTCGCCATGTATGCCTACGCAGAGCGCGGAGAGCGTCTTGTCGCCCTTCCCCGCCTCCTGAAACGCCTGAGAGAGCGCGGTATAGCCCTGCTCTATATACTCCGCCCACTTTGGCTCCCAAGGAGAGAACGCCTGCACAGGCTCCTTATGTTCGAGGCACTGTATGCGCGTGAACGGAACCTTGTCGCGATACCATTTTGGCGGAAAAGCGAAATGCGGAAAGTAGACCCAGTCCGCGCCTAACTTCTGCACCGTTTTGCGCGCGGTTTCCGGCTCTTGCCAGTCCCATCGCCCCTCAGCGGTCTGATTCGAGGAGATGTGGTTCGAGTCGGTTTGGAAAAGCGTGAAGCCCTCCCCCGCAAGTATCTGCATCTCCGCTTTGCTTGCGACGCTAGTAGTCATCAGCATCCTGTCGCCGATGTTTCGCGTAATGGTATAGGGGTTGTCTTTGGGCGCAGAGGAGGTAAGGATATTCCAGATACGGGTAATTCGTGAAGCGTCGGTCTGCGGGTTGGCGCGGAGGGGTCCCCACACACCTCCATTTACCGGAGCGACCTCGCGGGCGGAAGACCAGTTGCTGTCGTCAAAATCGAAACCCATCCAGATAGGCGGGGGTCTGCGTTCTAGGCGCGTGTTCTTGCTGGAGATAAAAATGAGCGTCTTGCCATTGGGAAGGTCAACCGTGAGGCGGTAGAGTAGCCCGCCAGACGCGGCGGTGTTCGTAACCTCCACCGCTAGGATGTTTTTACCCGCTTTCAATGAGCGGGTGACATCAAACTCCTGCGCCGTCGTCCAGTCGTTGCCGGAGCCTATGGGCTTACGATTCTCGTTGAGGTAGGCGGTAAAAATGTCGTCGCCAACAATGAGGAGTCGCGCCATAAGCGGCTTTTGCGGAAGTTTGAAGGCGTGACGGAAGAAGACGGTATCCGGTACGGAGAAGTCTTTGTCCGCCCATATCCACATGGGAACGGGAGGCGCTTGCGCCTGCGCGGACGCAAGGGAAGACTGCATGAACAGCGAGAGTATGAGTAAAACTAGGAGGGAGTGACGTAGCATGAGCGCCCGATTACCTCGATTTGCGTCTTTGGAATAATAAACTCTTCGACTATTTCGCCAAAGATTAGTTACAATCCTGCTTATGGGGGCGCTCGCTCTTCGATTTACGAAGGCTGAGGGGGTAAGAGTCCACTCTTTGGGAATAAACCGCGAAAAACGCAATGCACAATGCGATTAGACCGCGAAAAACGCGAAAAGCAATGCGAAAAAGCCCCAAACTTGGAACCCTTCGCACAGGCTTCTAATCTCAAACCA
>CAIJLM010000054.1 GCA_903821495.1 uncultured Chthonomonas sp.
GCATTCGCCCTTCCCCTTGTGAAGGGGCAAGGGTTGGGATGGGGTGGCTTTGAGGAGTGCGGTAAGCCTTCCGCGCTGACACCCAAGCCACCTCCTCTAAATCTCCCCCTTCACAAAGGGGAGACTTGCAATGCTCCGTTTTTCGCCGACTTTTGATTAGTGCGGAAGCCTTTGATAGGGGCTACGGCGTAAGGCTTTTTCCGTTCTCCCAGACAGTGGGGAAGTGGTCTCCTATGAGAACCTCGCCCGGCTTCACATGGATGTGACGCTCGACAAGATGCTCTCCGATAGGCTCATAGCGCGTGTATCCGGGCATATAGTGGACGGCGATACCGGGGCGACCTCGCTCCGAATCGTTCCACTTAGTTCCATGCCATGTCAGGCAGTGGTGGAACATCACCTCGCCTTTTTTCACCTCGATAGGAACAACCTCTATCTCGGTTCCCGCCGGAAGAAGCGACATATCGGGGAGAGGCGCGAAGGTGACGGGGTCGGTTCCTATCGTGCCTCCTTTGTGCGCCCCCCACTTGTGGCTACCCGTCACCATTCGCATACAACCGTTCTCAATCGTCGCGTCGTCTAGGGCGAGCCATGCGCTAACGAGGTCGGCGGGCTGAATGATGGGCCAGTAGGGGTGGTCTTGATGCCAGTCGGTGGGTCCCCCGATTTTGGGGGGCTTGTACTGCACCTGGTCGTGCCATACACGCACGGTGTCTGTTCCCATTATCTCCGCCACAAGTTGGCATATAAGCGGGTTGAAGAGATGTTTCCGGAAGGCGGAGTCGGCTTCCCAGATATTCACAATCTGAATCATCTTGCGGGGCTTGCCTTCAAAAAAGTCGGTGATGCGCTCCGGTCTGCCGTCGCCGCGCCCCTCCATCACGTCAAACATCTTCTGACAGAGCGCGTCCGCCTCTTCGTCAGAGTAGATACGCCCATATTTGAGATAGCCCTTCTCGTTGAATTCGGCTATCTGCTCAGGAGTGAGAATCATCGTCGTTTTCCTCGTTTCTATTAGATGTTAGATGCTGTCGTCGTTTTCGTCGTTCGGCTGTAGCGCTTTCAGGAGGCTCTCGCCATCGCCAAACGAGAATATCTTCGCGATTTTGCCGTCGCGAAACGTGAAATGCTGTACAAAGTGGCACTCATAAGCGCGGTTAGTGGCGCGTACTACGCCTACCTCTTTTGCAATAACGACCACAGTATCGCCTTTGGAGACGATAGAGAGTAGTTCTGGCGACTGTTCGTGGAAGAGGCTATAGTTATAGATAGCGGCTTCCATAACGCTCTCCTTACCCTTCCCGCTCTTGAACACCGCTCCCGCCACACTACCGCTGAACTCTAACTCAACGTCATCGGTCATGTGCGAGAACGCCCAGTCGTAGTTGCCTTCTATGATGGCGCGGTAGGTGTGTTGTAGGCATGAGACGTGCCAATACTCCTTTTCGCTCTCATTCGTGGCGGTGATAATAGGCTTTACCGCCTCTAAAAACTCTTGCGCGATTTGGGGTTCCACCTTGAGCGTCTCCTTGAAGTAGTTAGTGTCTGATTTCGCCATCAAGCCCCAACCGCCTCGCGCAGTCTCGCAACATATCAGCCTCCCAGTTGGGGCGCGTGGGATTCTGGGGGTGCGTTAGGGGGGTAGGAATACGCCCCGTTAAGTGTAGAAAGACCGCCGCTGAGTGTTTGTAGGCGGGAACGGGGGCGCGGAAAGCGATATTGCCGAGATGCTGTAGCGCGTCGCTGAGGGCGTAGTAGGCGGGGTCTCCCGCCTCCCAGAGCCTATCGCGCTCCGCAAACTTTTCGGGGCGGAAGGCAGCCAAGCCGAGCAGATAGTCGCTCCCGTACTCCGTCATATTGATACCCAAATCGTTTCCGGTGTAGATTATAAAGTCGGGGCGGAGTCTATCGCGCAGTTCGAGGCGTTTCAGTTCAATAAGGCGGTCAAGAGAGGAGTGTTTCGCGCCTACGAGCGCGGGGATTTCCAGCATTCGGACGAAGGTCTCTTCATCCCAAATTTCGCCGTTTGGCGCGAACATACGCCCCAACTCGAACCCTATCGCCTGCGGAACATCCGCGCAGATTTCGCGGTAGGCATCGGCTTTTCGCTGAGGAGTCATGCCGTGCAGTCGGGCGGTTTGGAAGAGAATAGGCGTGCCGCCGAAAGAGAGGATACGCTCTATTTCATTACGATAGAGCGTTACTGTATCGCCCTCTCGCCCTTCGATGTACGCGCCTGCGACAAACGGAGTGTCGTTTCCAAGCGCAGAGCGCGTCAACTCTAAAACGCGAGTCTTCTCTTCCTGCGTGAGGTAGTTCGTGTAGCCCGTGTCCATGTTGACCGCGTTCTGGAGTCCGCAGTCGCGAGTTCGGCGCAGGTGGTCGGCGAAAGCCTCCTCTGCAACTGTCCCATCGGCGTTGTAAGGGAGAAGCGCGGCGGCGACTCCTTTGATAGCGCGACGGGGGCGGATTCGAGACTGAATCGCCTCTATGGTATCTGGATGCGAGGTGTTA
>CAIJLM010000055.1 GCA_903821495.1 uncultured Chthonomonas sp.
CCTCGACTCCGGAGCCCCGGTGCCCGACACCCTCCCGCCATCTGTCCGCCCCTGTACCCGAAACAAGATAGGAGGGCTGAGTCGTTAATGCAAAAGGTTATATCAGAATGATGAAGAGTGCGACCAGTTTAGATAGGCGACGCGGAACGGCGTGGCGAGGGCGGAAACCCGCCTTGTATCTGTTATTGACCGCGCTTGGCGTGTTCGCATACGCGGTCAAAGTTGTGAGCCAACAGCCCGCTCCCGCGCAGACCGCTCCGACAGCGAAACCCATTGTTGTGCAGTGGCATGAGGCTACGGAGTTCACCATCGATGGGAAGGGCTGGACTGCAACGGCGACACCCTATTACCGTTTTCCTGCTAAAGCGCACGGCGTGGTTCCAGAGCGTTTGTGGGGGCAAAGTACTCACACCGCGGGACTCACCGTTCGATTCAAAAGTGATGCGAGCGTACTGTATTTCTTTTGGTCTTTGGGACATGATGGACTTGGGAATACCACCATGTCCGACGTTGGGGCGAGCGGTATAGACCTGTATACGCGGTCCCCCGGCGGTATTTGGCGGCATCGTGGGGTGGGCAGACCTACACAGAAGAGAGGGAACCTCTCTAGTATAGACTTAGGCAATAACAATCATAGCAACCGCGAGTTTATGCTCTATCTGCCTACGTATAATGGGATAACCGACCTACAGATTGGGGTGACGGACGGCAGCCATCTCTTTGCGGCGACCGACCGTCCAGCCGAGAAGAGTCAGCCTATCGCTTGGTATGGCACCTCTATCGTCCAAGGAGCGGCATCTTCGCGGGCAGGGATGGCGTTCACCTCCATATTGGGACGCGCGTTAGACCGCCCAATAATTAACTTAGGATTTTCTGGGATGGCGTACATGGAGCCAGAAGTGATTCAGCTTCTGGCGGAGCTAGACCCTATCCTTTTTGTTATCGACACACTGAAGAACTCGCACAACCTCCCTCCTGATGTACTCGCGGCGCGTATCGAAGCTACTGCGCGGACGCTTCGCCTCACTCATCCGGGCACTCCAATCCTGTTTGTTGGAGAGTCCAGCGCAGACCCTACCCTGTTGCCCAGACCTGCCTCGCGCATCCAAGAGAAGGTCATTGAGAGGTTGCAGAAGGAGGGTATGAAGGAACTCTACCTTTTCGATGGGGGAAGACTGTACATCAAGGACTCCGAGGGTTCTGTTGATGGCACTCACCCCAACGATTACGGTATGGTCTCCTTCGCGCGGGCATTGGCTCCTGCGCTAGAGCGCATTATCGCTACACAACCTGTTCGGACTAAGCCATTTATCTCTGCCTCTCTACAGACGTTCAAGCCATAGTGGTAGCGCGTTCTCTGTAGCGCAGAAACAGGTAGGGAATCGCGCCAGAATAAATGTTCCACTTAAAAACCAGAAGCCCTCACCCCCGTCCCCTCTCCCAATTCTGGGCGAGGGGTGACTAGGGCGGTAGGTGGTTTTGTTGGGCTATAGCCTCTCCTTCCCGAAAGGTTTGGAAGATATTAACTAGAGAGAGTCCCATACTGTTTGCGAGGTTCCATCGCCAATCAACATGGTAGCGATGTAACCGCATCATACAACGTAGAGTAACAAGGGAGTTGTGAATTTATGATACGACAATCGAAACGTCTCTTCGCGGGGTTTAGTGCGTTTCTACTAGCCTATCCGTGCGTAGTTGGGTTGGCGCAAGCCCCTGCAACGCCCGCGCCTACGGCTCCAGCGGGGCAGTCCCCGGCGGGGCAGACTCCGCCAAGTCCCGCGCAGGCTCCCGCTAAAGGTAGCCCGCAAGCGCCCAGCGGCGCTCCCGCAAAGGGCGGTCCCCAAGCGCCCGGCGGGGCTACTCCCGCAGGACAGGCTCCTGTAGTACCGGGTGGCGCTCCTGTGGTACCGGGCGGCGCGCCTGTCGCTCCCGGACAGGCTCCGGTGGCTCCTCCTGTTGGACTGCCCGCGCCTCCCACCGTAATAATGCCAAATCAACCGCTCACGAATCCGATACCTAGTAGCTACATTCCCCCGGCTCTCACGACGGCGA
>CAIJLM010000056.1 GCA_903821495.1 uncultured Chthonomonas sp.
GCATTCGCCCTGCCCATTGTGAAGGGGTAGGGTTGGGAAGGGGTGGCTATAGTAGCGTGATTCGCTCCCAATCCTCAAATTTCCTATCTCAAACTCTTGCCTGTCCGCCCCAGAACCCGTTTCGGAAAGGGTTGGGGATCCGCTACTTCACCATCGTGTTTATCTGGAAGATGGGTAGTAGAATAGACATGACCACGAAGCCGACGAACACGCCCATAAACAGAACGACCAGCGGCTCCACAAGGCTCGTCATTCTACGGAGGGCGCTATCCACCTCGAAGTCGAGGGTGTCGGCGGTACGCAGAAGCATATTCGGCAGTCGCCCCGTCTCTTCGCCGACAGCCGCCATGTGCCGCACGACGGGCAGAAAAATCGTAGACCTGTCCATCGCGTGGTTGAGCGTTTCGCCCTGCCGCACGCCGCCTCGCGCCTCGTTCAGCGCCTCCTCCGCAACCACGTTACCGAGAGCGACCGCCGCTATATCCATCGCTTCGAGGATAGGCACTCCGCCTCCCAAAAGGGTTCCCAGCGTTCGCACAAGTCGCGAAGAGACCATCTTCTGGTGAAGTTTGCCTAGAATGGGGAGGCGCAAGCGGAACTTATCAAAAGCGAATCTGCCTTGACGGGTGTTTGTCCAGAACCGAAAGCCGTAGATAGCCCCAAAAATCACGAGCAGTATCAGCCACCAAAACTTGCCGACAAAGCCGGAGGTTCCGAGTAGAACTTGCGTGGGGAGCGGCAGGTCTTTGCCGAGATTGTGAAAAACTCCCGCGAGGCGCGGAATGGCGAAGGTGAGCAGGAAGACAATGGCGAGGACGGCGACGCTTACAAGCACCAGCGGATAGGTGAGCGCGGACATGACCTGACTGCGGCGTACCTGCTCCTTCTCTTGAAAGTCGGCGAGGCGCAACATGACATCGGCGAGTTTGCCGGAGACCTCGCCGGCGCGCACCATGTTGGCGTAGAGCGGGGGGAACTCGCGGGGAAACTTGTTCAGCGCGTCGGAGAGGGACTGCCCTGCGCGAATGTCGCCCTGCATTGCGGAGAGTAGATTCTGGAAGGAGCCGCCATCTGTCTGCTCGATAAGCACGGAGAAAGCCCTGTCCATCGGCAAGCCTGCATCTAGCAAGTCCGCCCTTTCGCGAGTAAAGAGAAGCACCTGCATTCGGTTGACGCGGCGCTCTTGTCCCGACTTGGGCAGGGCTACGCTGTTCTTCTTTGTAGAGCCATTTTTGTGGGCGGTAGCCGCTCCATTAGCGGCGGGGAGCGCCTTTGGCGCGGCTGTTTTGCCTCCGCCGTTCCTGACTTCGACGGGATAGAAGCCAAGAGCGCGCACCTTGACGGCGGCATCGCTATTGTCACGCGCCACAATCATACCCGTCGTGGACTTCCCGTACCTATCCAGCGCCTCATAGTGAAACTCAGGCATAACCCTTGGTGTTCCCCGTTCCCTGAAAATAAAAAAGAAAAGACTAGATGCTACCTCAGCCCCATCCCCTTCCCCAGTTCTGGGCGTGTGGGACTAGGGCGAAAGGCTTATTACGCTACTACAGCCACCCCCTCTAAATCTCCCACCCTGCCCTCCCCTTCGGAAAGGGAGGGATGCCGGAAGGGGAGACTTGCAATGCTCCCGCTTGCCGCCGACTTTTGCGAGACGCGAAAACCTCTGAATACCGCGCATTCGTCCTTCCCCTTGTGAAGAGAAAGGTTGAGATGGGGGTGGGTGTTAGAGCGTGAAGTCCTCGCGCTGGCAGACGCGAAGCACCTCTTGGATAGTCGTAACGCCGCGAAGAACCTTTTCGCGCCCGTCC
>CAIJLM010000057.1 GCA_903821495.1 uncultured Chthonomonas sp.
ATCTGTAGGTGACTGACTCTTCCATATTCATCACTCCTCTCAACAGACTATCCGCTATCGCGTCCTCGTAGCGCAAACCCATCAGGATATACGCCGCCGTCAACAGTGTCTTAGAGTCCGCGCTCTCAGACTTGATACGAGACTCCATGCGACGCACCGTTTCCGGCAAATCGTCCGAAGCCCCAGCGCATAACGGCGCTAAAGGAAGAACCCCCAAGCCCCCAGACAGAAACTTCTCGACGGGAATTTCCCATAACCGTATCACATGAAAGTGGAACGTATGGTAAGCCTCCTCGCCCGCGAAGCCTTTACGAAAAGATTCCCGCATCGCGCGACCATCCGCTTCGGGACACAGAAGGACTACCGCCGTTCGCACTAGAGAGCGCGTCTTAAAACCCGCCACAGCATTGTACATCAGGAAGCGCTCCGCCATGTCCGGCTTGTAGGAGGCTTGCATCTCGATATGCGCGATATAGGGTTGAGCCGCCTTCACGCGAATGAGTTTGTCCGTCTCCGCGATAATCGTAGAGAGGTCGGATTCTACCACCTCCGCGCTGTCGCACGGAAAGCCCAACTGGTCCAGCCAGTCCAGAGGATACTCCTCTAGCAACTGCTTCGTAACGCTATCATACTCTTTCGCCAAGCGCCTCGCCTCTCATTACGCGCACTACGAACCGATACGCGCCTCAGTCTCGCCAAAGTAGAGCAGTCCCGGACAGAGCGGCATACGCGGTACGGAGGGTAGCACCTGCTTTTGCGCGGGTAGTATCACCGTAGTCCCGTCCGTCGGGCTGAGGACGGGCGCGAATTTGTTCGCTCTCATCGCTCTTTGGAGGCGGTTGGCGTGGTCGTTCAGGTCTTCCGTCGTCGGGTTGAGGTAGGGATACGCCAACGCAGGGTCGTACTGGTAGCGCAAACCTCGCGCCACTCCCGCCGTCGCCTCTTGTGGACTGCGATAGACGGCGCTACGGTTAGCGCCGGGGCTATAGTCCACGCGGTAGGTTCCTGTGCCTAGCGGGTCTACGCCATTAAAATGGATGTCGGGAACAGCCTGCGCGGATGCGCCATAGTGGTCAGGAATATACCCCCAACGCGCCATCCACGCCGCTTGGTCTCCGCTCGAAGCGGTGTAGTTTTGCGAGACAGCCCCCTGAACGGTGATACGCACATCTATCGGCTCTCCAAAGAAGGGGAAGGCGTTCTTCGCCGCTATCTCGGTGGCGCTGTCCAGAATACTACCATCTGGCGCGATATTATAGGTAGGACGCGCTCCCGATGTAGCGAAGGCTTGTCGCGTGTCCGTCGGGTCGGGGTTTACGCCGTAGCCCGGAATAATGAAGAACGACTTCTCTTGCGCGTAGAGGACGGCTTCGATACGAATGTCCATAGGAGCCACCGCCGCGCCGCCGAGCAGGTAGTCGGTAGCGCCGCCCGAAAAGATATTCGAGCCATTGGCGGCGGCGGTCGTATCCAGCAAGAAGCGGAGCGAGTTGTCGATTCCCGGAGTCGTCTGCAACATCGTTACGTCCAGCGGGAAGCCCCTCTGCTCAAAGCGCGGCGAGACTGCCGACGCATCGGCGATAGGCGTTTGCAGATTGCCCTGCAAAAACTTCAATCCCAGCGGGTAGGTTCCTGTCGGCATTCCCGGCGCGTTGAACTGGTACGCAGGGTTGGCATTTTGCCCCGGATTGAGTAGCACGTTGATAAACGTGGGACCCGGAGCCAGCGCGGAGTGCCGCAGTAGCAGGAAGAGCGGGCTAGGCGTTCCGCTAGTCTGATAGAAGTTAGGATTCACTCCCCAGTTGAAACTCATGTCGTAACCGCTACGGGTCTGCCCCAACTCTGTGTTGAAAGCGTCTAGCCCCTGCGCGAAGCGCGTCCAGACGTTCACTTCGTCTTTGGGAGACATGAACTTCGTGGTGTTGACGCACACGTAGTCTTTCGCGAGAATAGCGATAGAGGAGGCGCGTTCCAGCGTGGTGTTCACGCCATCCGTGAAGCCGTCGCCCTTAACGATGTTGCCCTCAACGTAGGCGGTTCCGCCCGTGACGACGGTAAGGTGTACACGCCCGACCTTGAGTTGGTTTGCGCTTTCCGAGTTTACGGAGCTGTCTGTGACTGCGCCGAATACGCCCTTGACCTTGACGTTTCCTTCGCCCATGATGACGAGGTTCACGCCGTAGGAGTTCTTATCGCCGAAGCCTTTGGTAGCGTCGCCGGCTTCGTCGCCGTCGTGCGCTAGAGGCGTGACGCTGAACGTCGTTCCATCGGACAGTTGATAGTTAGAGCGCTCTAAGTCGGAGAGCGGAATGTCCAACACTTTGCCGCCGGACTGCGTTACGGGCTGACCGTTCGGCTGTGAGAAGCTCTTGTTGTCGAAGCGAGTGATGCGAATACGATTTCCTAGCCCCTCAATGAGGATGCCGGGCGGATTGTAGAAGGGTCCCTGCCAGTAGCCGCGCCCGAACTGCGCGTTAGGGTTCAGCCAGTCGGAGCGTAGCGAATAGCCGCTAGACGCGCCCGCTATGGATTCGCGTTGCAGGTCGTCCGCATTATCTACATAGACGTTGCGCCCCCACCCGATGTACCCTGTATTGTAGCTCGCCCCGCCAGCCGTCACCCATCGCCCCGAATTCTTGGTGATTTCACGGTAGCGAAGCGCGCCGCCGATATAGGTGTCTATGACGGGCGGCTCAAGGCGCGGAATACCGCGATTGAAACCGCTTTTATCTGCGGAGGCGCTACCGTCGCGAACAAGTCCGGTAAACGTGCTAAAGTTGGGGTCTGCGCTAGATAGAATAACGTTGGTGAGCGAGGGCGCGGCGCTTATCGGCTGATTCATATACGCGCTGTGGTCGTTCGCGTCAATTACGCCATCGCCGTTCACGTCGCGGGTCGCTTCTAGGTTTACGCTTCCCGAAGACATCACGCCTTCCGTCAGAAAGCGATCATCCGCGCCTCTAGCCCCTGCGAAGAGAAATACATCGCCAACGAAATTAACGCTCGTGTTAGCGCGGATGGAAGCTCCGAACAGGCGATTGCGCCCGCCCGTCATGCTGGGGTCGCTACTCAAGCCTGAAGGATACTGCGAGAGTGTGGGGTCGCCCAGCACCGTAGCCGCCAACACGCCGATAGGCGCGGAGCCGATAACGGCGGGGCTAAACGAACGGGTCTTGTTGGTGATAAACATTCCGTAGTCGGTCAAGCCAATCTGCTTGTAGCCCACGAGTTCGCTTCGGAGGCGCGGAGATACGCCGTTCTGCACAAAGACCGTCGGGTCGTTCCCGTTGCCGATTTCGCCTGTTCGCCCGATAGATTCCACCTTTATAAGGTTGCTGTTGGGGTCTTGCGGATTCGGCTCGTAGGTGACTCGGACGAGAGTGCGCCCGCCCTTCATAGGGATGCGCGTAAACCCGCTGAGGTCGTGTAGCCAGTAGTAGTCTGGGTCTGTAGAGCCTGCGGGGTCTGCCGCAGAGGTGAGCGGCGCGGAGGGAATGGGTCGCCAGTCAGCGCCTTCGGGGCTATTCATCAGTTGGTCGTCGCAGTAGTGAACGCCGGCTTGGGCGAGCGCTTTCGCGTCGGCGGTTTCACGGCTTCGCCCCGCAGTCACAATGTTGCGGGCTATCTGCGCGACAAAGATGCCGCCAATGAAGAGTAGCACGAACATCACGCCGAGAACGATGATGAGGGTCTGTCCGCGATGAGCGCGAACTTTCGATATGGAAGGGCTTTTTTGCCAAATTTGTTCA
>CAIJLM010000058.1 GCA_903821495.1 uncultured Chthonomonas sp.
GGACAAGGATGTTTTCGGGCGGTATTCCCAAATGAACCGCGTGGGCGAGTATCTTCTCTGTCAGTTCGGCTTTGGGGTCAACAAGCAGAAGCGAGCAACCCTGCCGAATGTGTTCCGCGACAAGACGCTCCATGAGCCGGGACTTTCCGCTTCCCGTAGCGCCGCAAAGCAAGGTGTGACGAGCGAACTCAAGGTCGCTAATGGAAACTTCGCCGTAAGCGGAAGAAGTGTTCGCAAGAAGCGGTTCTCCGACCTGTCGCTCGACATAGTCTCGAAACCAGGGCGTATGCAGGTGCGGTTTGAGTTCCGCATCCTCGCACAGAATCACGCTCTCCTTCTGGCGTTGCTCACCCGCCCACTGTCCTATCTGTATCATCTTCTCCACTCCTCTCCATCCCCCTTTGCCTCCTGTACCTGACGAAACCTGTGAACGATGTCAAGAGAGAACAGGATAAGGAGGGTAGTTACACACAAAACGCCGCCGACTTTGCTCACGTTTCCCTCTCAAATGAGGGGGCTTTGGCAAGGGTTGTCAGAAACCCCCTCCAAAGCCCTACAGAATGTCACGAACTAACGCCCGTTTCTTGCGGTTCTGAGCAGGTCTTCGAGGCAGTGGTCTATCTCGTCGACGACCAGCGGCGGGTACTCCTGACTCAACTCCCGCCTCCACTCCGCACGAGCGCGAGCCGCTTCGGCGGGAGATTGTGAGCCGAACTCAGTGACGGCGCGGAGGACAAGCGCCTCAATCTGTTCGTCTGAAATGAACGGCGCGAGCGTATCGGCAACGTCGCTAGAGGAGCTTCTGCGTTGGGTAAGCGCGATGCGATGCTCATGCGGAATCTGTTGGGTATGCTGGTGGTCGCGCAGATGAGCCTCCGCCACTTCCGCGCTGAGAGCGAGGGTGGCTAACTCCTGTCGCGCTTGCAACTCAAGGCGGAGGGTGTCCACCTGCGAGGTAATGGTTTTTTGCTTCGCTTTGTGGATGCGGTTGTAGATGACCGCATCCTCCTCGGAGGTCTGCGCCCTCTTGCCCATGAAGAGTCGGCGTAACCATGTCGGTTGTCCTATGGGAGCGTCGGGCATGGACTTAGGGACGGGGACGATGTTGGGAGCGGCTTCATCCATGGAGATGAGCTCCTGTTTGGCGCTCTGATTGAACTTCATAGCAAGGTCTCCTTGATGCGCTCGAAAGTGTGAGTAGCGAGAGTCGCCTCTCCGGTAGCCCCTCCGCGGTGAGCGCGTATCGGCGGGCGGGCGTCTTGAAAAGCATTATAATGGGGCGAGCGTTGTGGAATCGTTGTGGAATACAGGAATCGGAGTAAAGTTTGAAAAATAGGTGGGGTACTGGAGAAACGCGTAGATGACAGCCTCCCAAAAGCCTTTAGAACTCAAGGTACAACTCTTCAATGGATTCGCGGCATGGCGAGACGGAGCGCCGCTTCGCTACGAGCAGTCCGTTCAGGAACACAAGTTATTGGTATGCCTCCTCCTGCACAAAGGCAAACCCGTGAGTCGAGACTGGCTGGCGAGCGTCCTTTGGCCCGATAGCGACGAAGCCAATGCGAAGCGTAACCTCCGCGCCGTCCTCTCTCGCCTACGGGATACACTGGGGTTGGCTCTCCCTGCGGTCAAAGAGCACGACGCGAAGTCTCTTCTCTTCGATAGCGCCCTGCTCTCCACGTCTGCAGAGGTGGATGTCTATGACTTTGAGGCAGCTTACGGTGCGGGGCGGTGGCGACAGGCGGTAGAGGCGTATCAGGGAACGCTCCTGAAGGGTTGGTAC
>CAIJLM010000059.1 GCA_903821495.1 uncultured Chthonomonas sp.
ACCCCTTTGCACCCGCAAAAAAGCGCCCTATACTAACTCTATAAGGTCTACAAGATAGCCTAACGCAACGATAGAATCAGGAAAATACAGGATGAAACAAAAATCTTTTTTTAGTGGTTTGCTTACAACGCTCACGCTTTTGGTAGCCTCAACGCTTAACGCCAACGCCTACACCCTCTCCTACACAGGTTTGGGCATGGGGCAGAACGTTACTATAAACAACAACGGCGTTCAGGAAGCCTGCTTTGCGGGTCAGATAGGTTGGCAATTTGTAGGAGGCGCAGGTACGCCTACAGGGTACAGCTCCACCTTCAACGCCTACTGCGTCTCTCTCGCCAACAATCTACAAACGCCGATGGATGTCGCCCTACGCTCTAGCAACGACCTCACGCGCAACGGGAACAGCCCCAACACGGGTCCCAAAGCGGCATGGCTCTTCAACACCTACGCCAATCAGGTAAACAGTAACGTAACCGCCGCCGCGCTTCAAATCGCAATATGGGAAACCCTCTACGACTCTTCGGCTAGCCTCAACGCAGGCTACTTCCAATTAGTCACCAGCGATTCCACGCTGACCAATCAGGTGAATACCTACCTCGGCGCTCTCAATAGCGGCTTCACTTCCACAACGGCGACATGGTTCCAGCCCACGAACCCCTCGAACGCGCAAGATATGCTTGGCGCGGGCGCAGTCTCCAACGTGCCTGAGCCGGGCTTAATGAGCCTTTTTGCAGGAAGTTCTCTCAGCGGTCTCTACATTTTCAGACGCAAACGCCGAAAATAGTTCTTGACAACTGAATAGAGTCCGCTCTTTCTAAAACGCCAAGCCCCTCTTCCAGAATCGGGGGCTTGGCGTTTTTATGATTGAATAGGAGTAAGGTTAGCGCGTCTCATCCCAGTAACGTTCTGCAAGAATCACCGCAACATAGTCGTCTACAGGCACAGAAGGAGTTAGCAGGGAGCGAGGCAAAAGGCGCCGCCATCCCCTTGGGGGATTCGCATCCAGATAGCGCTCTCGCGCCAGCATAGTGGTATAGGCTTCCGGAACGAGGCAGAGGGGCGGAGGAAGGTTTGCAGAGCGAATACGCTCTATAATAGGGCGCGACCCCGTCCCCTTGCCCACTATCAGAGCGACGGGCTTATACGCCGCTATCAGGCGCTCCGTCTCCCCAATAAGCGCGTCTGTCGTCGCCATGCCGCTCCAAAGAACGCTCTTATCCGATGCGACTACGGCGACCCCGCACTTCGCGCTACCGGGGTCTATAGCCACAACGCACTCGGCGGGGTCACACACGGTTCTTGGGGCGGCTCAGGCGGAACTTGAGGCGCAACGGGTCTGCCGAGTTTAGGTTGCGCTCTGCAATAGCGGTCACCTCCACCTCGCCTCCCATTCTCCTTAGCCTATCCGTCAAATCCACCAACTCCGCCGCGCCGAAAAGCCCCACCTGAGTCGCCCCGGACGACCTATCCAACTGAGGAATAGTGCCCGCATCCACGGCGGCGTTGCGAACGTCCTGCTGTAGGAACTGTACGAGTGTGTTCACAAGCGAATCGAGAGAGCGGTTTGTGTCTATTATCTGCGAGGCAATCACCGCGCCGCGCTTGAACGTCTGCCGCACTGGCTGAACCGAGAGGCGAACGAGGGCAGGCTCTCCTTCAGTAGTGTTCGCCACAGTGGTGGCTAGGATGACGCACGGCTCTCTACTCTTCCAAATCTCATCGGCTAAACCGCCTACGATAGCGGTCTCATCCTGCGCTCCCGGGTAGTACTTGTTACTCATCAGGCGCACCGCCAAACCGTTTGCGCTCTTGCCCGCGCCCTTGAGTTGCGCCATAGCGCTGGCATCTCTCAGCAGAGAGTCTAAGTTTTTCTGTAAATCTTCTCGGCTCGCGTTCATATCCAGTATCTGACGCGCCACAACCTCTCCTGAAGGAAAGACGATACGCTGAACGCGGAGGTTCAGGTAGTCTGTAACAGCGTTCTTCGCCCCGCTCAAAAACCCGACCAGCTCTTTTCGGTCTTTCACTAGAGTCTGAATATCTTCGGTCAGGTCTTTAACCTCCCTATTCGCCCGTTCAATGTCTTTCAAGTTTGCGTCGTTCAGTTCGGTGTTAGCGCGTTTCAAAACGCTGTTCGCATTGGTAAGGTCGCCTTTTTCTGCGATAAGGCTCCTCTTCTGCTCTTCCAGGCTTGACGCTTCAGACTGCATCTGTGCAAGTTTACGCTGAAAATCTAAACTCGCGCGCTTCAGTTGACTGTTCTGCTTCTGAAGCGTATCGTTCTGGCGCGTCAGTTCGATGGTCTGCTTCCCTAGCTCCTTGTTATTGTATACAAAACTGACACTCTGTTTCTCCATCTCCGCGTTCTGCGTCACTAGATGATGATTACGACTCCCTAACTCCATACTACGCTCTTGTTGAATTTGAACATCCAACATTAGGCGCTTCTGTCGCTCTTTCAAGCCGAGAATGTCATTTTGCTTTGTGTTCACCTCACTCTGCTTTATGTTCACTTCGCTACGCGCTATTTGCAGTTTCTGGTTCGCCTCTGCGGTAAGGCTTTGCGCCTTCTCGACTCCCTGCTTGAGGGTCGCTAGTTGTGAAGCGAAAGCGACTCTCTGGCGGTCATACTCGCGGATAGTCGCCTCTCCACGCAGTACGACATCGCGCACAGGTTTAGCGACAGCCAAGAGCGCCAATGCGCTTAACGCGACAAGGAACGCGCCTGTTAGGCTGGTAATAAAAATAGCGGTGTGCTTGGGGCGCATACCAAATATCTTCTTCTTTTTTTTACCTATGCGCCGCCCCAGCAGGTCTCCAAAATAGGAGATAAAACCGCCAAGCGTCACCATGCCTACAAAGACCAAAATTGTCCAGAACATATCTCTCACCTCGCGCTCTGCGCTCTCGAAGTTCGCTCTACCGAGAGGCGCGCAATATCAGTATACACGCGGCGATAACGGCGATAATATCCGCCATAAAACTCGCCACTATAGGAGGCAAGCCTCCATTTTTACCCACAACAAACATAGAGTGGTAGCCCACCCAGTAGAGAAACGCGATAAATATCGCCATTCCAAACCCCATCGCCTTGCCGCCGCCACGCGCCGTACTCTGCCCCAGAGCCGCGCCCACTATACCAAAAATGAGACTCGCTAACGGAAGGGACAGTTTGCCATAGAGGTCAACCTCCATCCCTCGCGTATCTGCGCCTCGCGCCTGCCCCTTCACAATTTCGCCGCGCAGTTGGCTGAAACTGAGACGATTCGGGTCGTTATTGCCCACATAGAGCGCCTCCTCAAAAGTAAGAGGTATGGAGGCTTTGTTAGGCAGGGTTTCGCACTCCTTAAACTCGGTCTTAATCATATCTACGTACTCGCCCGTCTCGGCGTTCGGCGCGTAGACAATAAAGTAGCCGTTATAGTACTTCCACTTCATACCCTTGTTATCATAAGGGGTAGCGCGTTCACAGTAGACAACCGCATCGGGCTGCCCTTTACGGGAAGGCGCGTCGGAGTAGTGCGTTATCGTTACGCGCTTAAGCGTCTGCTCTTTCGTATTGAAACCGCCGTCCACATAGATAGTCTCTTCGACTCCTCTACCGTCGGCGCGTTCTATGGTGTGTAGCACATAGTGGTCGGATGGCAGGATACCTTTCAACGCCTCCATGCGAATATCCCAATACTTCGTAGTAGCGGGAGGAACCACCATATCGTTCCAGAAGAAGGCTACTATGCTTACCAGAACGCCCGATATCCAAACAAAACGCACAATGCGTGGAAACGGAATGCCCGCCGCGTAGATAGCCACTAACTCTTTATCGGTAGATATACGCCCAAAAGCCAGTAGCGAACCCAACAACATCGCCATCGGAAAGGTCTGAGTCACCACGCTAGGCAGGCTCAAGACCACAAGCTTAACAACCGTTCCGAGCGCTACTCCGTGTACGAGCAGGTCTGTGGCAGGAAAGAGATACGCCGCCGCGAAAAGCAGGGTCATAAACATAAACAGACCGTTTATGAAGGGGCCCACCATGTCTTTAAGTACAAGTTTATCGAGAATTTTCATGCTTTTCGCTCTTCTTCGGGCGCTTCCGTATCGTGGTCTATTCCCTCTGAAACGGCGCGTCTCTGCTCCCTATTGGTATAGCCGAGTTTCTCTCCAAAGTAAGCGTCACGCGCTATTGGGTCATCAAGAAGAGTGTCGGAACGCCCTGTCACCTTTATTTCGCCATCTGCGATGATGTAGGCGCGCTCTGTTATCGCAAGCATAGCCAGAACATTATGGTCGGTTATCAAGATACCGATGTTCTTGTGTCGCGCCAGCCGCTTCAAAATCTTCTCAATGTCCTCAATCGCTTTAGGATCTACTCCCGTGAAGGGTTCGTCCAGTAGGATGAAAGTAGGCTCTGCGGCGAGGCTACGGGCTATCTCCACCCTGCGCCTCTCGCCGCCCGAAAGGGTCTTGCCAAAATCGTTGCGCTTGTGCGCGATGTTCAACTCTTCCAGCAGCTCTTCGCGTCGTGCAATACGCGCCTTTTTGTCGCGGTTCTGCATCTCCAACACGAGGTCTATATTCTCCTCGACGGTGAGATTGCGAAAGACGGAAGCCTCCTGCGGTAGGTAGGAGATACCCGCGTGCGCCCGCTTATACATCGGGAGGCGCGTGATGTCCTTTCCGTCCAGATAGACCTTCCCGGACTTTGGCTTCACCAAGCCCACAATCATGTAGAACGTGGTGGTTTTGC
>CAIJLM010000060.1 GCA_903821495.1 uncultured Chthonomonas sp.
AGACGCAAACGGGCAACTTGGAACCGTAACCTCCTCCCGCCGATTCAAGAAGGATATTCAGAGCATGGGAAGCGTGAGCGACAAACTGCTTCAACTCCGCCCCGTCACCTTCCGCTACAAAGCCGCCGACGAGACGGGCGCTCATCCCATCCAGTACGGGCTAATCGCGGAAGAGGTTGCGAAGGTGTTCCCCGACCTCGTGCAGTACGACAAGGCAGGAAAGCCCTTCACGGTGCGCTACCACCTGCTTACCCCAATGCTCCTCAACGAACTACAGAAGGCGAACCGCAGGGAAGGAGCGCACAAGTCGGAGGTTACTTCGTTGAAGGCGCAGGTCTCTACGCTAACGGCGAAACTGGCTTCGATGGAGCAAGCGCAAGCGGAACAGAAGCGGCTCCTCAACCAACTCGCGGCGTATATCCAGAACGGAAAGAAGAACGCTACGACAGAAAAAGCGAACTTCGTGCAACACTAGAAACGGGCGACGCGACGTAAATCAAGGGAGGGGATTCGGGCTTTGAAATGCCTGACTCCTCTCCCTTGAATTTTTAGTATCATTAGTGGTACTTATTATCCTAACTATAGCAACTATAGCAATCTGTAGCATAAATAGCCAGTAATTGCGCTTTAGTCAGGTCTGCCAAATCCTATTTTAGTTTTCCTTCTAGTCTGATTATCAGACTGACTCTTAGAGGCTTGCTTTTGGCGACGCGGAGACGCGCTCTCCGTGTCACGTATGGCGAAGGCGGGCGCGTCTCCCTGCTCTCCATCACGGACAGGTCTAATCCTGTCATGTTTTAGTCTAATTTTTAGACTGGATTTATAACCATACCTATCGTCGCAAAAGAGCCAGTCTAAAAATTAGACTAACAGTGCAGACATACTGACGGAACTGTGATTATATTTCACGACGATTAGGACTAGGCTTGCCTACCCCTCCCCTCAAATAAAAACGCCCCCCTCCCTATCTCAAACCTGTCTTGAATGAGCGTCCTTATACCCCTCTACTTCGCGTTACAAGGCGTTTCTAGGGCGTTCCCCTCCGCTTTCCGTGCGTTACTTCATTCGCCCCTGCTATCCTTCAAACCTTCTCTATCGCTACCCCGAAAAGCCCTAACTATTTTCGAGATTCTACCCTAAAACTATTGACTATTGGCTAACGTTAGTGTATACTAATAATGTAGCCAGACAGGTTACGAAATCACCTTCAAGGAGTTTCTAAAATGCAATCTCAATCTAGGAGTATTGACGAAGCCCGACTTAGCGCGAACATTAGCGCCCGCGCCGCTCGTCTTTTCGAGGATGGCTATTCCATCGTTCGCAAGTCGGAGGATACGCTCGTAGTCACAAGCAACGAAGGAACGAAATACGAGGTAGACACCTTTTGGGGTTCTTGCGAATGTCCGTGCTACAAGCATCATGGACACTGCAAACACCTAGAGGGTTGGAAGTCTCTGCTAGAAGCGCAAACAGAGTACGAAGCGCACCTTCTCAAAGGCTACGACGAATCGAAGGATTACGGCAGGGCGGTGATGGAGGAGAGCCTGTATCGCCGACTTGCGAACGGCGCGGCGGTTTAACAATCCAAAGGGGAGAGGTAGAGCCTCTAACTCTATCTCCCCCCACCTTCAAAGGAGTTCACGAGACATGAACACGAAAGTATTACACAAACCCCACTCAAAAACCTGCTCGTTTTGCGGAAAGCCTCGATTGTACGCAGGTTCCCGCCGTTGCACTTGCGGCGACCTGATAGGTTTCCTCCCCGTCGCCCCTATGGAACAGGTTCGCCAACACCTTGAGTATTTGACCCGCGAACTCGCCTGTATCGAAAACGAACCGCCCCAAAACATCACGGAATACCTCTCCGGGCTTCGCGCCTATGTGTGCAGGGTGATGAACCTCCTTCCCGTTCTGGAAACAGAAGAGGAGGGCGACCCGCTATGAAGATAATTCGCGGATGGATAGATTGTGCAGGAAAATGCAGGAGCTGGAAACTTATAGATGAGACCGGAGAGACGATAGCCGAAATAACGACGCTCAAAGGCGCAAGGGAAATACTTCGCCGCCTGACACTCACTTAGAACGCTAAAGCCCCGCAGGAGCCAACGTAGCGCGAAAGCGGGGCGATTACAAAGGAGATAACGACACATGAATACAGACATCGAAACGGGCGAAGGTTTCCACATCACGAACGAAGCGGGAGCCTTATGGTACTTGCGCCGCCTTGCCAATCTCGAAGCGGAGGCGCGAAGGATACGCCAGCAAGCCGAGCGTATGATAACCGCCCTTGAGAGCGAAGCAGAGGGACTCAAACGAGTCTATCAAGGCGAACTTGAGAACTGGACACGGCAGGAACTCGCGAAGCAGGGTAATAGAAGGCGAACGCTCCACACCTTGCAGGGTACTTTGAGGTTCCGACACGTCCCATCGCGACTTGCGATAGATGAACCCGCCGCCTTGCGATACGCCGCCGAAAGCCTACCCGCGCTCGTGGTGACACGGCAGGAACTGGATAGAGCCGCCTACCTTGAGGAAGCGAAACGACGGCTTGAAG
>CAIJLM010000061.1 GCA_903821495.1 uncultured Chthonomonas sp.
ACCGTCCCTCATTCCGTCCTGCGGACACCTTTCTCCCGATTCGGGAGAAAGGCTTGACCTATAAGCAGTTCTGTATTGCGATACATATTTTTAGGTACATAAGCCATACATACCCCAGTGAGCTTTGTGAAGGGGGAGATTTAGAGGGGGTGGCTGGGTCAGTGCGACAAGCCCCTCCGCAACCTGCCTCGCCCCTGAACCCGAAGCATGAAGGGGTGACGAAGGCGTAAGCGGATTAAGAGTCACCCGGCGACTGTTCGCCCTGCCTAGCAACTTTCAACATTGCCTTCAAAGCAAGCAAATGTGTTTCGACGAAGAGAATAGTACACGCCTCACGGGCAAGAATGATGGGCAATTCAAGCGTTTCCGCCGTTTCCACTTCCTTCCGTAGAGATTCTATCGAGGTATATATCGCGTGATTGAACTTTGCGGCGCACGTCGGACAGAGAGCCAGATAATTCTGAGGATACTCTTTCTTGAGGTCTTTAATGAACTGTACCGCCTCAAAATAGTGAGTGCTGTCGGGCTTGCGGAAAGGCATCTCTTTCTGACAGACTTGACATACCATTTCGTCATTGGCATTGGTATAAGAGTCCTGTAGGTCAAAGCGTGCCATTGCCTTTGTTTCAGGTTGTGAGGTTCGCACCGACCGTGGTAGGATTTCATATTTTTTTAGAATAGCCTCTTGTGCAGTCTCTTCGTCTTTTATTGCACGACGTTGGGGATTCGGTGAAGTCTTTGTAGGAAATTCGGGTATTCCATTTTCAGTGTGTTTCTGTTTCAGTTCCACTTGTGGAATCTCTTTGAACTTTGGTTCGCGACGTTCGGGATTTGGGGCAACTTTCTCAGGAACACTCGGTTGGCGCTTACTGACAGGCACCACTTCTAGTTCCTCTGGGTCATGTTTCTCGGAGGCAGTAGAGAGTACTGTCTCGTCGCCCATCAGGGGATTTAGTACCTCTTCGACTTTGGCGGAGGCGGACTCAGCGAGGGCTTTCACCTCTTTGAGACCGTACTCCTCTTGAAGAACCCTGTGCATCTCGGAGAATTCGAGTACGGACATTGACTTAATTGTGTCAATAATCTCTTGTATGCTAACACCCATGTATTTTCTCCTCATATAGTTCATCGAACCAGTCGGTCATAAGGTTGCCTCCACAATCATCACACCGTAAGCCACAGGATGGCTAATAATGTCTGCACGGTTCTCCGCCGTCTCAATCTCTGCCAGCCGCCGTTCATAATCGGCTTCGGCGCGGGCTATCTCCGATTCGCGCATACGTCCTATTCGGGCTTCTCCCGCTTGTGCCTGCTGTTCGCGTAAAAGGGCGACACGCGATTGATGGCTGACGCGAAGACTCTCCTTGCGATACTCAGCGATATGGAGCGTCTCTGCTTGATGCTCACTCCGCGCTTGTGACCATAAGCGGTAATGAGCGCTTTCCAAACCCTCAAAAGTAGCCTCGTCAGGAAACTCGTCCACGGGAAGCGCCGTAGCCTGAGCGTCCTCTAAGAGTGAGAGGAACCGTTCAGAGAGCGTAATATCCATACAGACAGGTTGAAGTAGAGCGTCGTCTTTAATACCGCGCTTCTGCCACTGATAGATTGCGAACGGGTACGCTCCAGCAGATACCGCGTCTGTTTGAACGCGAAATGCAGTGCGATGAGGAGGCTCTTCCTGCTGGATTGACGATGCCTGTTGCACTAACGGGTGGATAGGTGTAATAAACATCGCCTTGCGTTGTTCACCCGCGCAGGTCGCGTCAAAAGTAATCTCTTGAAGGTACTCGCTTCCTTTGAGCCACTTCTCCCACTCTCGATGGATAGGCGAAGGTTTGCGTGGTAGTTTCCGAAAGTCTTCTAGTAGACTGGCGCGCGCCTCCTGACTGAGGCGTAGATTCTTTAACGGGCGGGAGCCGAGGATATGCTCGTCACC
>CAIJLM010000062.1 GCA_903821495.1 uncultured Chthonomonas sp.
GACAATAACGGGCTTCCCAAGAGCCAAAACTCTTCGATTGTCAAAAACACAAAAGAACCCGCCGGAGCGAGTTCATATTTTCGGTATTATATCACAGGTTTGCTGTTTTGTCAAATAGCGCAATTGCGTCTACAAAAACCATCGAAAAATCCGCGATGATGTGGGAGGGGCGAGCGCTCTACCGCTATCCGCCCGAAACGCCGGATAGAGCGCGACACGGCATCGCGCTCTACTTTGAACAGGCTCGCTCACCCCAAGAGTAGGCGACTACTGGTCTATCTCAGACCACTTTACGTGATAGTCTAGGAACAGGCGATTGCGCCCCTCTGTGTGCGCCCCTTTTCCTTGTAGGGCTTCTGGGATGCCGCCCGCCGTTTTCGGGAAGTAGACATCGGTTGCGAGTTCCGCTTCCGACACGCTTTTGGGCTGTCCGGCTTGGGGGTTATTGGCTTGTTGGAGGTCGGTCAGCGCCTGCTCCGTCGTCTTGCCCCAGAAGTTATCGAGGGGTATGGGGCTCTCTTTGCTATCAAAGCGCCACATCCAGTAGCGGGAAAGGGGGGACTCTGCGTTGCTTGTAAAGGCTTGCTTTGTCTGTGGCGTGTCTAGCGCGGCGCTAGGGCATGACCAGATGTCGTCGTTTTTGAGATAGGTATTCAGTACAAGCGCCGCCCATCCCGAACGCGGGTCGGTTTGGGGCCAGCCCGTCCAGGGGTGATAGCCGCCGGATAGCGAGCTTTTCAAGTCCTGCCGACTCGGCATTTTTTCGTTGTAGTCTTGAAGATACATTCCAAACGCCACGCCAATCTGATGAAGATTGGAGGAGCAGGCGGTCTGACGCGCCTTCTCCCTCGCCGAGCTAAAGACCGGAAACAGCATTGCCACGAGTATGGCGATAATAGCCATAACCACGAGTAGCTCTATCAAGGTGAAACCGCGTCGATTTGAAGCATGAAACATGGTATTGCCCTTTCTGGATTGGTTCTTTGTGATTTGAGATTTAGTTCTGAATGCGTTCTTCCACTCATCTGCAAAATTAGACGAGAGAATCTTTGTAGCGGTTCCTCGCTACAGTTTAGTCGTTGTCTCCCGTCCATACCTTCCCGTTTTTGGCATGAATAACGGTGTGTTTGGAGTCTTTGGCGTGCGCCGTCATCTCGTATCCTGAGTTTGGAAGCGCCTTGTAGGAGGAGAGTTTGTTGTCCTCGAAATGCTTCATAATGGCGTGTAGGTCGTCTTCTGCGAAGCCTAACCCGTCTAACGTTTCGAGGTTCAGCGTGCGCGGCGGCTCTTCTACGTTATGCACTTGAATCTGTTTTGCGATAGCGTCTAGCGACCCACGGGCGCTAAGAACCGCCTGAACCTCTGTATAGAAGAGTTTGCCTTCTGTCTTCACGCCCACAAGAGAGAGAATAGCGTTCATTGCGGGAACCAGAGTAGACTCTTCCGCGCCGCCTTCGCCCGGCTCGGCGCGCGGCCTGGCATCCTCTTCGACCCCTTCTTCCTCGAAGGCGTGGCCGGC
>CAIJLM010000063.1 GCA_903821495.1 uncultured Chthonomonas sp.
CTCGCATTGTCGTAAACTAAATTTATGTACCTGCTCTATCTAGTTTTGGGGCTACGTCTAGCCACAATTCAAGCACCTCAATAAACTTGAATTGTGTTTCCGCCACGAACTCTATCCCTGTTTCAAACGGAGACTACTCTCAATAAGCGCGGTGAGGGCTTCTTTGGACAAAACGCCCTCAGCGACACGTAACACCATCTCTTCCGCCTCGTCATCGGTCAGCGTCAGTTCGTATCCGTTCCATCTCAAAAAGGTTTCACAAGCAAGAAGTCCAACACGCTTGTTTCCGTCAATGAAGGCATGATTTTGACACAGGTGAAAGAGATACGCCGCCGCCTTCGCTCCAAGCGTCGGGTGAAGATACACGCCGCCAAATGTCTGATTTGGCATATAGACAGCGCTCTCTAGTAGCCCCGCGTCGCGAATACCGTAACTCCCACCATGCCGTTTAATGCTCTGGTCATGGAGGCGTATTACATCTTCTACAGCCACAAATAGAATGGCATCCTCACTTAGCAAGGTTCCTAAGCGCCTTCCCGTATTTGCGGTCAATCTCTTCAAATGTCTTGTCTACGAGACGTTGACGCTCAGGGTCGCTCATCACGAAGAGGGCGCTATCCGTAGCCTCTTGCGGTGTTTGTTTCGAGACGATATATTGTTTTTTATTAGGGATATCTTCCCCTAACTCCTTTTGCTGGGATGAAACAAAATAAGTGCCTTTCCTTTTTGCGACTATACCTTTCTTTGGGTTCGAGGTAATGTATATCTGATTTTTCAGCGCGTCCTTAGATATCTTTGTTGCAAATTTTCGCATTAGTGTACACCTCTCTATAATTACATCGTAGCAGTGAGGGAACCTATACACCCTCTCGATTAGCAGGGTTGCAAAATCTCTTCTCGAAGGCGGGCGCGAGTCTGCATAAGCGGAAGCAAGGCTTCGTGCGCCTCCAGAATACACTTTTCAGTAGCCTCCCAGTGGATGCAGGCATCCGTGACAGACACGCCATAACGTAGCGCGTCGAGGTCTTGCGTCAACTCCTGCCGCCCCTCAAAAAGGTTGCTCTCCAGCATAAGCCCTACGATAGAGCGGTTGCCGTTTACCACCTGCTCCACGCAGTCCGCAAACACGGCGGGCTGGCGGCGATGGTCTTTCTGCGAGTTACCGTGACTACAGTCCACCACTACATTGAGCGATAGTCCTTGCGATTTGAGTCGCCTCTCCACCTGCGCGATGCTCTCCGCGTCGAAGTTCGGCGCTTTGCCGCCCCGAAGCACGAGATGCCCGTAGCCATTCCCCCGTGTATGAAATACCGAACACTGCCCTGTGGGGTTGATGCCGAGGAAACGGTGCGGAATCGCGGAAGAGCGTATCGCGTTAATGGCGACATCTACGCTTCCGTCGGTTCCGTTCTTAAAGCCCACCGGAGTGGAGAGTCCGCTCGCCATTTCGCGGTGCGTCTGCGATTCGGTGGTGCGCGCGCCGATAGCCGTCCACGAAATCAGGTCTCCAAAATACTGCGGCATGATGGGGTCGAGCGCCTCTGTCGCGGCGGGTAGACCGATGTCCGAAATTTTCAGCAGGAGTTCGCGGCTCAGGCAAAGCCCCTTTTCGATGTCAAACGAGTCGTCGAGGTCGGGGTCGTTGATAAGCCCCTTCCAACCAGACACCGTGCGCGGCTTCTCGAAATAGACGCGCATAACGAGTACGAGGGTCTCCTGCACTCTCTCCGCAAGCTCCTTGAGGCGGGTGGCGTACTCTAACGCCGCAGTCGGGTCGTGTATGGAGCAGGGTCCCACTACCACAAAGAGGCGCGGGTCGGAGCCATCGAGGATGTTTTCGAGCGTAGCCCGATAGTCGAGAATTCTCTGGCGTTCATCCGCCACGAGCGGGAAACGTGTTATCACCTCAGAGGGCGGCGGGAGAAGTTTGTCGGATATAATGTTAGTGTTACTTAGTGCGCGAGTGTTCATAGCGATTCATTATACCGCAAAATTGACGCGACGCAGGACAAGAAGCGCCGTTTTGGAGGTAGAATAACCACATCACCTTCCCAACCGTCAGGAGTTGTACGTTGAAAAGCCATAAGCTCGGTATCGGTATCGCCCTCGCAGGTATCGCTCTCTCTTTTGCGGGAACCTCTCCCGCCCTCTCTCAGAACCGCTCTAATCCCTTTCTTCCGCCCATTGCGAAACTACAGCACGCGCCCACCCTCGACTACCGCGTGCGTCATATCAAACTCCTTTTTAATGTTCACGCAACAGACAACTCGGCGGATGGAGTCGTAACGCACTACCTTTCCGCCATTCGTAGCGGAACCCGTAAAATCGTAATGGATGCGGGCGACAACCTGAAAATCAAACAGTGCCTCCTCAATGGGCAAGCCGCCACATTTACCCATGAGAAGAACCAACTCACCGTAAACGCCTCTACCTCTCTTGTTCCTGATAAAGAGGTTACGCTACAGATAACCTACCAACTCCCGAACCAACGCGTGAGCGCGGGTAGCCCCAACGGAGCCGCAGGGATTCACTGGATTAACACAAACCCCGAATCGCCTGACCGCAGACCCGGATTCTGGACGCAGGGCGAGACCACAGGCAACCGCTACTGGCTACCTCTCTACGACTACCCCAACCAGTTCTCCACCTCCGAAACCTTCGTCACCGTGCCGGACAACTGGCTTGTGATAGGTAACGGGATTGAGGGTAAAACCGTAGCCGACCCCGTAAAGAAGACGAAAACCTACCAGTGGACGATGAAACAGCCCCACGCCCCCTACCTGCTCTCCCTTGCGGGAGGCGAACTAGAGTTGAAGCGGGCGAAGTGGCGCGATGTCCCGCTCTACTACGTCGTCCCCAAAGGCAAGGCGGACTTAATTGATGGCAGTTACGACGACACGCCGGATATGCTAGAGTTCTTCTCGACGAAACTCGGAGTGAAGTACCCCTGGCCCAAATACGCGCAGAACGCGATGTGGGATTTCGGCGGAGGCATGGAGAACGTCAGCGCGACCACGCTCGGCGCTGGCTCCCTCACCGATGCGCGTTCCGGCTTTCACCGTATGTCGGGGCTGAACTCGCACGAACTCGCGCACCAGTGGTTTGGCGACCTCGTCACCTGCAAGCACTGGGGCGATGTCTGGCTTAATGAGAGTTTCGCGACTTTCATGGAGACCTACTACCATGAACACTCTATGGGCGAAGAGCAGTACCAGTTGGAGGTAAACGGCAACACCAACAGTTACCTCAGTGAAGCCAGACGCTACAAGCGCCCCATCTCCACGCACTACTATAGGGCTTCGGACAGTATGTTCGACTCGCACACCTACCCCAAAGGCGGTGTCATTCTCCACTCGCTACGCCGCCAACTCGGAGACGAAAACTTCCTCAAAGGCTTGAATCACTACCTCACGAAGTTTCGCCATAAACCTGTAGAGACGCAAGACCTTGTAAACTCTTTTGTAGAGGCGACGGGCGTGAACGTTCAGCCTTTCTTCGACCAGTGGATATACAAGCCCGGTCATCTCGAAATGGACGCGAGTTGGAAGTACGACGAAGACTCGAAAACAGTTATTGTCACTATCAAGCAGACCCAGGACACATCGGACGGAACGCCCATCTACGATACCCCCCTCACGCTTGCGCTTGTGCGTAACGGGAGCGGCGTGGAGCGCTTTCCCGTGCAACTCAATCAGCAGACTCAGGAGTTCCGCATACCCGCAAGCGTTCGCCCCGACACCCTGCTAGTAGACCCTGACCAAGACCTCCTGCGCGTCGTCAAAATCAACCGCGCCGACAGCGAGTATTTGGCTCTACTGCGCTACGCGCCCAACGTCAACGACCGCTCTCAGGCGTTGAGCAAGATTCTCGCGCAAAATAGCGGCGCTCTTTCGGAAGAACATCTGACAAATTTGTCAGGTGTTTTAAAATCCGATGCCACCGCGACCATCGGAACAGAGATAATAAATGCGCTTGGCGGTCTCAAACGAGACAGCCTACGCCCTCTCTTTGAGCAGGAGTTGCAGTCGAAAAAAATAGAGCGAAGGGCTTCCGCCGTTCGCGCATTGGGGCAGTTGACGCTCACCGAGCAGGATGTCAAACTTCTCAAGCCTCTCGCCAAAAGCGATACGGAGTACTACTCCATCGTCGAAGCGGCGATGCAAGCCCTGTACAAACACGATGTTTCGGCTTCATTGGAGGCTATTCAGCGCCAAATCGCCTCCAAAACCCCCAATAACCGCCTCGCTAACCGCGCACTCGGCATTATTGAGGAGAGCGCCTCGCCGCTTGTGACAACCGTTCTTGTAGAGACCGCCACGAACAGAGCCTTGAACATCGCGGTTCGCCAACACGCCGTCCGCGCCCTCGGCTCCTCGAAAAGCGCAGAAGACGCGGCAGCCCCCGCCCTCATCAAACTACTGAAAGAGGAGAAGGGCGACCTCCAACGGCAGGTGATTGACGTGATTCAAGACCGCAAATTCAAGTCCGCGATTTCGGCGCTCAAACAGGTGGCGCAAGAGAGCGATGATAAGCAGACAGTCACAAAGGCGAAGGACGCTATCGCGAACCTGAGCCGCTAGGAGACAGATGTCAAGCCTCCTCTCCAACCTCCGCGCCCAACGCGAAAACACGATAGAGCGCCTCACGGCGCTTCTTCTTACGGACGAACGTTGTGTTGCGGCATGGCTGTTCGGTTCGATTGGGCGCGGGGATGGGGATGACCTGAGCGACATAGATGTGTGGATTGTCGTTCGAGACGCAGACTGCGAATCCGTAGTGGCGGATAGACGCAGTTTCGTAACGCAAATCGGGGAGCCGATACTTACGCTGGAGGCTCCTCAGAATGCGCCCCCCTATGGCGGCTATCTCCTTGCACAGTATGCTGACGAGGCGGGGCTACAGCAGATTGACTGGTATTGGCAACCTCAGTGGTCTGCGAAAATCCCGTCTAAAGTGCGGTTGCTTTTTGACCGCGCCAACCTGCCTTATTCAGGACTACCACCGCTGGTGTACCAAAGCGAACCCGACACGCCGGAATACCGCCTACGGGAAGCGCAAAAAAATGCGATTTTCTTCTGGTCTATGGCTCCTATTACGGCGAAATACACTGCGCGGCGCAACCTCTGGCACGCGCTCGGCATGATTTCCATGTTGCGCGGCACGTTAGGAAACATCAGACGCGACCTGAACGCGCCGCCGCTCTCTGTTCTGGAAGAGCCTCCCGCGAACACGCCTGAAACCCAACTTGCGCTTCTGCGGGAGATGGCGGAGGGGGTTTTGACACTGCACCCCGCGCTCGAAGCGCAAGGGGGCGAACCGCCATCCGCAGTCGTCCCTCATGTCCTGACTTACTTCGACCTCATTGAAAAACTCCTCAAGGAGAATGCATGATTGCACAGCTCACAGGCAACCTCGTCCGCTCCGAAGCGAACTCAATCGTTTTGGATGTGAACGGCGTAGGCTACCTCGTCTTCGTTCCGACCACCGTTCTGGTGAACCTGCCCCCGACAGGCGATAGGTTGACCATCCAGACCCACCTCGTGACACGCGGTCAGCCGGACTTCGATATGACGCTCTACGGCTTCCGCGACCTGCCGGAGATGCACGCTTTCAAACTGCTTATCGCGATTTCGGGCGTGGGGCCCAAAGTCGCGTTGGCAATTCTCTCGAACTCCGACGTGAACGAACTCGCCCGCGCCCTCTCGACCAACGACACTCGCGTACTCACAAAGATATCGGGCGTGGGACCCAAAATGGCGCAAAAACTGTGCCTTGAGTTGGGAGATAAGATGGCGACGTTCGCCTTCGAGACGCGGACAGAGCGCATGGCGGAGGGACAGCAGACGGCGGAGGTGAACGCCGCTTATGAGGACGCGATAGAGGCTTTGGTGGGGTTGGGCTATAGCCGAGCGGATGCGCGTCGCGCTATTGACCGCGCTCTTGCGAACGCGCCCGACAGGGCGACGACCTCCGCGCTGGTGACGGGGGGGCTTGCGATACTGAATACAAAACGGTGATGGATGGGGCTAGCCCTCATAAAAGAATGAGCCAGAGGTTGCCCCCGTCTCGGAAACCGCCCGTCTTCCAGACGGATTTTACGTGTGCGACTGAAAGCGTGTTCCATTAAGGGACTTACGAAGGAATAATTGTTCCATTGGAACACCAGAAGCCCTCACCTCCGTCCCCTCTCCGCCCTCATCCTACGGACATCCTTCTCCCGATTCGGGAGAAGGACCTGTCTACAAGGCGGGCAGGTTTGGCGTTTTGCCTTATTTGCTTGGGAGAGGGGCAGGGAGTGAGGACTTACCCCTCGTCGCTAGAGTACCTATCCTTGAGACTTGCGACAACCGCAGGGTCTGCAAGCGTCGTCGTGTCGCCAAGAATGCGCCCCTCCGCAACATCTCGCAGAAGGCGGCGCATGATTTTGCCGCTACGGGTTTTGGGAAGGTCGGCGGATATTATCACATCGTCGGGGCGGCAGATGGGTCCCAGTTTATGCCCCACCCACGCCTTCAATTCGTTTTGCAGTTTCTGGATACCCGCAATGTCACCAGGCGCGGGCGCGAAATCCTCCCGAATTATCACGAAGGCGACGGGCGCTTGCCCCTTCACGTCGTGCGCCTTGCCGATAACGGCGGCTTCCGCTACGGCGGGATGCTCTACAAGAGCGCTCTCCATCTCCATTGTGCTGATGTTATGCCCCGCCACGAGCATGATGTCGTCCACGCGCCCCAATAGCCAGAAGTTCCCATCCGCGTCGCGCAAAGCGCCGTCGCCGGGGAAGTAGATACCCTCAAATTTGCCCCAATAGACCTGTTTATACCGCGCATCGTCGCCCCAGAGTGTGCGAAGCATGGAGGGCCATGGCTTCCGAATAACGAGGATACCCTTCTGACCATCCGGTACAGGGTTCCCCTTCTCGTCCACAATGTCGGCGATAATGCCGGGGAAGGGGCGCGTCGCGGAGCCGGGCTTGGCGGTCACAATACCGGGTAGCGGCGAAATCATAATACCGCCTGTCTCCGTCTGCCACCACGTATCCACAATCGGACACCGCCCTTTTCCGATGTTCTCGTTATACCAGAGCCACGCCTCCGGGTTGATGGGTTCGCCCACAGAACCCAACAGGCGCAGACTAGAGAGGTCGTGGCGATTGGGATGCTCCTCGCCCCACTTCATACAGGCGCGAATCAGCGTAGGCGCGGTGTAGAGTATCGTGATTTTGTGACGCTCTATCATGTCCCAGAAGCGGTCTCTCGCACCGCCCTTACCCTCTACTCCCCAGTCGGGAGAGCCTTCGTACATGAAGGCGGTAGCGCCGTTCGCAAGAGGTCCGTATACCACGTAGGAGTGCCCAGTCACCCAGCCCACATCGGCGGTACACCAGTAGAGGTCGTCGCCACGAAGGTCAAAGACGAGTTTTGAGGTCGCCAATACTCCCGTGAGGTAGCCGCCTGTAGTGTGCAAAATGCCCTTGGGCTTGCCTGTGCTACCGGAGGTGTATAGGATGAAGAGCGGGTCTTCCGAGTCCATCGGTTCGGCGGGGCAGTCCGCAGAGGCTTGCGCTACGAGGTCGCTCCACCAGTGGTCGCGCCCCTCTTTCATCGTTATCGCGATTTTGTCGCCGAGCCTATTCAGAACCACGACGGACTCGACAGCGGGGCAGCCCTCTACGGCTTCGTCAGTCGTCGCTTTGAGGGGTACAATGTTGCCGCGCCGCCAGTAGCCGTCCGCAGTGAGGATGATTTTCGCTTGACAGTCGTTGGTTCGCTCTTTGAGGCTATCCGCCGAAAACCCGCCAAAAACGATAGAGTGTACCGCGCCGATACGGGTACAGGCGAGCATAGCGATAGCGGCTTCCGGTATCATCGGCATATAGAGAACGACTCTGTCGCCTTTAGTGATGCCGAGACTCTTCAACACGTTCGCGAACTTCTGTACTTCTATGTACAGGTCTCCGTAAGTAAGCGTTCGCTGGTCTCCGGGTTCGCCCTCCCACACGATAGCGCGTCTGTCCTTCAGGTCTCCGAGGGCATGGCGGTCAACGCAGTTCGCGCTGACGTTCAACTCTCCGCCCACAAACCACTTCGCGTGGGGCGCATTCCATTCAAGAACTGTATCCCACCTCTTCGTCCAGTCCAACCTCTCCGCCCAACTCTCCCACCAGGCTTCGGGGTCTGCGTTGGCGCGTGTGTAGATGTCGGGGTCGTTCGCGTTCGCCTTCGCTACAAAGTCAGGGGACGGCGGAAAAGCCTTATCTTGTTGCCAGTTTACGGCTATCTCATTACTCATCGTCGCGTGTTATCTCCTAAGATAGTTTTCTATTTAGATAGTGGCTCATTTTCCGTTACTAGCGACACTCGGAGCCATGTTGATGTTGTTCAGGCGTGTCCTGTGTATCTTCTCGCATTGTGAGAACGAGAAGCCACTTTGCGAGTGGAGGCAAAATTGATGACATCCGCGCTCTCACAATGAACGTAACGGACTGTTTCGATGACCACAATACCTTTAGTTTACCGCAACAACGCAAGAAAGATGGCTACTATAGATACGAGGTAAGAGTTCACTCTTTTGGGAATGAACCCGGAAAAGCGCGAAAAGGCGCGAAAAAATACACACAAGACCCAAACTTGGAACAACGCGCCAAACTTCCCAATCTC
>CAIJLM010000064.1 GCA_903821495.1 uncultured Chthonomonas sp.
GGAGCCAATAATCGTTGATTGACGGATACTACGCGATAGACTATCAAGTACACTCGTTTCGTTCGCACGACGGACTAGCCTCTATTCAAGACCAGTGCCGACGCGCTGTTGAAATAGGGCTAGACGAGATAGGATTCTCCGAGCATAAGGACTTCGACCCGGCAGACCCCATGGCGGACTATTTCGACTACGATGCCTACATGACAGAGATTGAGGCGGCGCGGCGCGAATTTGCGGGCGCTCTTAAAGTTCGGGCGGGGGTGGAGGTAGACTATCAGCGGTGGTTCGAGGACAGAATCGCGAACTATCTCGATTCGCACCCTTTTGATTTTGTCATCGGGAGCGTGCATTATGTAGACCGCAAAATGATTATGACAGAGGAGTACAACGCGGGGCGGAGCGCGGAGCGAGCGTATCGCGACTACTTTAAGGCTACCGCCGACTCGGTTTCGAGCGGGCTGATAGATATTCTAGGACACTTGGAGTATGCGAATCGGCGCGGAATCTCAGCGCATGGCGCGTACTCCCCACAGCCCTATCGCGAAGAACTCGAAAACCTCTTCCGTCTGATGGTAGAGCGCGGCGTTCCCCTCGAAATCAACACCGCAGGGCTACACCATGTCGGGCTGACCTATCCCGTCGCGGATACCGTTGAAATCTATGTAGAGCAGGGCGGCAGGCTTCTCTCTATCGGCTCCGACGGACACGAACCCGCCAAACTCGGCTATCAGTACACAACCGCGGCGGAGATAGCCCTCGCGAAGGGGCTGACGCATCTCTGTACATGGGAGAGCCGCCAGAGAAGCGAAGTTCCTATCGCGTCCAATCTTGAATAGGTTAGGGAGAGGTTGAAAACAACCTGTACCCTTTTCGTCCGCGCCAGTGTCAAACTCAATAAGACAAGCGAACCTAGTATCGGAGCGTACAACATTATGAAACAGAATCACCCCTTACACAACGTTCCCCCGACCTACGCCTCGCGGCGGGAGATGTTTCAGCAGTGCGGAACGGGCTTCGGAATGCTCGCGCTGGCGAGTCTCTTCTCGGAGGAGGGGCAGGCGCAAGCGATAAACCCCGCCCAATCTCTCGCGCCGAGAGCGCCCATGTTCCTGCCCAAAGCGAAGCGCGTCATCTTTCTCTTCATGTCGGGCGGTCCCTCGCACGTAGACACCTTCGACCCCAAGCCCCTCCTCGCTCGTGATAATGGCAAGCCGCTCCCCTTCGAGAAGCCGAAACTAGAGCGCACGAAGACAGGGGCGCTCTTCGGTTCGCCCTTCAAGTTCAGCAAGCACGGGCAGTCGGGCGCGGAGGTGAGCGAACTGTTTCCGCACCTCGCAACGTGTGTAGACGATATGTGCATCATTCGCTCGATGGTCGCGGACAACATCAATCACAACGGCGCGTGCCTACAGATGAACACGGGAGAGCAGGCGTTCTCGCGTCCCAGTCTCGGTTCGTGGCTTACCTACGGGCTAGGCACAGAGAACCAGAACCTGCCCGGCTTCATGGTGATAAGCCCCTCCCAACCCGCGCAGGGCGCTCCCCTATGGAGTTCGAGTTTTCTGCCCGCCGTCTATCAAGGCACGCTCGTCAACGACCTCAAGAACCCGATTGCGAACCTGCACAACGCTCAGATTTCACGCGAACGCCAGCGCAAGCAACTGGA
>CAIJLM010000065.1 GCA_903821495.1 uncultured Chthonomonas sp.
GACCTACAGATGCTGGATTGTGAGGGAAGTAACGTTCTATATGTACGGCGCGATGTCGCAGGGAGACCACTGGCTGATTCAAATAGACCCTCAGTTGGACATTGCAAAGGCGAGAATGACATGGAAGCCTTACATGGACTCAGGGCTGGCGCATACAGCTTTTCTTATAAGAACAGATTACGACTGCCCTAAAGATGGGCTTATGACCTCTTTTTGCGCTCCCGTCACTACGGAAATCTATGGGCGAAGCCACTTTGACGCAGAGGCGTGCATCTACTGTGGTCATTTAGGAGAAACCGAGCCGATAATAGCCCCAGAAATATATGAAGAGAGACGCGATGCGGAATTCCGACGCAACACTTCTGAGTTAGCTAGAACCTGCTTTGTATGCGTTCTACTACTTGGATTATTTGTGACGGTCGTCATGCTTATTCTCCATCGTTGGTAACTTCGCGAGGAGAACAGTATGGAGCAAGAGACCCCCAAACCGCCCAGTAGCGCCCCCAGTTTCTATATCGTTCAAGGGGGTATGCCCTATCGTTGTTGGCGATTAAAGCGCGTGGAGATTTTCGTACAAGGCAGACTCGAAGAAGGCGATAGTATGCTGATTCAGATAGAACCGCCACTGGACATTGCCAAAAATTTGAGTACAAGGTTTTATGGCTTTGACCTCTCCAAAGAAGATTTAGAACGCTCGATGAATTCTGAGGTAAAGAGTTCCGCGTTTCTGCTTATGACACTCATCTACAACAACCCTAAAGATGGAGAGTGGTATGACCTTTGGGCTCCCCTTGCAATATCCAAGGATGGACAAGAACGCTTTGACCGAGAGCGGTGCATCTACTGCGGAGGGTGGTCTCATCTCGCTTCAGAAGAAGAGGCTCTAAATCCGAAAGTCTACCAGAGAAAACAAAAATGGAGAACTCGTGCGCTAGAGTGGCTTGGATGCACTTACGTCGTTCTTTTTTTTGCGATTCTTATCGCGCTTATCGGCTCGTTTTTCTATTTTGCGATAAACAGCCAGCGCCCTTCTTCTCGCCCTACCGCCCCCGCCTCCAAAACAGAGCAGGAATCTCCCGCCCCATAATCGCATAAGGAAATCAACGCTATCGCCTCGCGAACGAAGCGGCGAGGCTATGAAGTACAACTACTCAGGAGACAGACATGAGCGATAACACGATACAGTTTTCGGTATTCACCAAGCCATGGAAAACGCCCATACCCGAACTAGCAAAGTTCGTGGCGGATTTAGGCTTCCACGCCATTGAGTTGCCCGTCCGCCCCGGCTACCCCGTCAATCCTGACAATATGGCGAAAGAACTGCCGAACGCGGCGCGTATACTGGGAGAGCATGGCGTAAAAATCGCAAGCATTGCGGGTCCCACAGACGAGGCGGCGATGGCGGCGTGCCAGTCCGCAGGAGTCCCTATCATTCGTATCTGCGTAAATATTGATAGCAAGATAGGCTATATGGCTTCGGAGGAGAGCCTGCAACGCGAGTACGACGCGCTTGTTCCTCTGCTGGAAAAACACCATGTTACGCTGGGAATTCAGAACCACTGCGGCGCGTGCATCTCCAATGCTATGGGGCTTCGTCACCTGCTGGAGAAGTGTCGCCACAGGCATATCGCGGCGGTGTGGGACTGCGCTCATAACGCCCTGAACGGCGAGGAGCCGGAGATGGCGCTCGATATTGTTTGGGATAGAATCTGCATGGTGAACTTCAAGAACGCCTACTGGCGGCGCAAGAGCGGCCCCGAAGCGTTGACGGCGCAGTGGGAGGTGTACTGGACATCCGGGAGGCAGGGGCTTGCAGACTGGGCGCGAGTGGCGGCGGAGTTGAAACGCCGACACTTTCACGGAACCATCTGCCTGACCGCAGAGTACAGCGACGAACCCGCCGTAAATCGCCTTATCGCAGAAGACCTCGCCTACGCGAAGTCTCTGTTTGTAATTTAGTCGCTCTACAACCTCCTTACGCTCACGGTAATAGCGCTAGTACTATGAGCGTAAATACAGAAATAGGCAGGAAACCGCGAACTATGCGCGAATTATACTCTGTCCACTTTGGAACTATCCACACACACTCATATCAAGGTTCACAGGAGTTGTATCCATGAAACGTTATCTGCGTAAACCCGCTATTTGCGCCGCGAGCGCCCTATCGTTCGCGTTACTCGGTTCCCTCTCCGCACGGGCGGATGTAGGAACGTGGTCTCTCATAACCACGCCCTTCCCAAGCGCCAACTCGCCGAGCGTGATGGCGCAGTTGACGGACGGAACCATCCTCGTTCAAGGCGCCGGCACAACGCTACCCGCGCTCTGGAAAAGGTTGAAACCAGACGCGCAGGGAGTCTACGCGACAGGAACCTGGACGAGCGTTAAAAATGCGCTACAGGCGAAACTCTACTTCGCCGCGCTTACGCTTCCAGACGGGCGCCTATTTACGGCGGGGGGCGAGTACTCCTCCGGTGGAGACCAGACGAACGACGTAGAGATATACGACCCTCTGGTGAATACATGGACGAAGGTTCCGCCGCCTACCGGTTGGGCGCATATCGGCGACAGCCCCACGATACTCCTTCCCAACGGCAAGGTGATGATTGGCGCGAACTTCGACCGTACAACGATGCTCTTCGACCCGGTTTCCCAAAAATGGACAGCGGGACCGAATATCCTCTCTCCCGCAGTTTCCTCTTCGGAGAACGCATGGCATCTCATGGTGGATGGAACCGTCGTCACTCTTGCAATGTATGGTCCCAAACCGCAAGTCGGGCAGAAGTACGACTATTTAACCAATACATGGTACGCCGCAGGAGGCGTGATTCAGGATGTCGGTAGCGCGATACCAGGCATCGTGCCGGAAGTTGGTCCCGAGTTTCTGCTTCCGAATGGCAACCTCATCGCCTTCGGAGCCAACGGCAATAACGCCCTCTATACCCCCGGAGCGAGCCTCAGCGACCCCGGCATCTGGTCGGAAGCGCCGTCTATGCCCTCCACTACGGAGGATGGAATTCAGGCTATGGTGGATTCGCCCGGCGCGATGATGTCGAACCTGAAAATTCTTATCAGCACAGCTCCCGTTTTGGACGGGAAGGACTTCTACGGGGCCGTCTCTTTCTTCGAGTTCGACCCTATGACATTCGCCTTCACGCCCGCAGGAACGCCTCTTGCGAAATCGGACGAAGTTCTTCCCTACCTAGGCAATATGCTGGTGGCTCCGGACGGGAGAACGCTCTGGACATCCGGAGGAGACACAAGCATAAACGCCTACACTCCGACAGTCAACACGAATACGGGAGGATTTACGGGCAAGCCTGTTGTCAAGAGCGTCGCCATCAATAAGGACAACTCCTACCTCGTCACGGGAACGGGCTTGAACGGCATCTCGCACGGCGCGGTCTATGGAGACGAGGCGACTCCGTTCACGAGTTTCCCCATCGTGCGTATCTTCAACCCTGCAAACGGCAAGGTGTGGTACGCCCGCACCTACGGGCGTAGTTTCTGTGGTATTGCGACAGGCGCCCTTTTGATAACCACCCGCTTCGATTTGCCCTCTGGCTTGGACACGGGAACCCTGAAACTACAGGTCGTCGCGAACGGTATCGCTTCGGATGCGGTGAACTTCCTTCCCAAATCGAAGACTGGCGTAAATGTGGCGTGCGGCTCTACCGTTGCGCTTGGAGTGTTCGCTAAAGATACCTACTTTACTGGAGGAACCACCGCAAAACTGAACACGACCGGACTGGTGAATATGTCCAAGGTTACGCCTCCGGTACCCCACGCCGCCTACCTCAGCGAACGGAATGGAAGCAGTTTTTCGTATCGTTTCACAGGGCTTGCGAAGAACGCGACCTATACCGTCAACCTGTTCTTCACCGAAAACACCTTCAACGCAAGTGGAAAGCGCACCTTTAACGTCGCTATGAATGGCGTGAGCAAATTGAGCGCTTACGACATCTACGCTCACGCAAAAGCGCAGCGCACGGCGATAGAGACCATTTCTACTATCGCTTCCGACGCGTCCGGCGTGATTCAGATTGACTTTGCAGGGGTGGTCGGGCTTGCGAAAGTGGACGCTATCCAACTCCAAAAGTGATGAACCCCAAGCAAGCCTATAAAGACAAGCCCCGATACACGCGCAAGGGCGCGATAGGCGTCGGAATGATGACGCTTATCGCCCTGAGCGCGGACTATGTACCTTGCGCCCTTGAAGCCGCTTTTGCGACTTCAGGGGCGGAGGCTCCAAAAGGCGACTGGGTTCCCATCTCGGACGGTCTGCTTAAAAAACTCGATGCGGAGGGAAAGAAGCCGAGCTGGCCCGGAGGCACAGCCGGAGTCAGCGTGGATAGACTCGCGGGGCGCATCCATGTCATCGTTCCAGACCAAGGAGTGTGGGAGAGCGCGGACAAGGGCGCAACACTCTCTCGCATAGATGGCGGCAGTGTTGGCGGACGTTGCGAAACAGGCTTCGCTCTTAACGCCGACCCCGCCGGCAAACGTTTAGCCTGTTTTATGCTGGATGGCTCTAGCGCTCTCACCCCCGATGGCGGCAAAACATGGAAGGTCTTTCAGCCACAAGGGCGCGGTTGGGATTTTGGCGTGGCGGACTGGAGCCAACCCGACCCTAAACATCTTCTCGCTGTGCATCACGAATCGGGCGAAGAACTCTACCACAGCGCCGATGCGGGCAAGTCGTGGAGACTGCTAGGCAAGGGGTTTACCGCAGTCGGCATTTTCGATGCGAACGCCTTTGTCGCCAGCAGAGGCGATGGCATTTTGCGGAGTGTAGATGGCGGGACGACTTGGACGAAAGTTTCGGATAGCGCCCCCACAGGACGGGTTCTGTGTGTCTTCAAGGGGGCGGGTTACTGGGTGACGAAGGAGGGGTTGCTTGTCAGTAAAGACAAAGGTCTGACGTGGCGACTTCAAGGTAGCCCTATAGAAGCGGCTTGGGGGCCCTACTTTGGCAAGGACGAAAGGCAGATAGTCGTTGTAGGGAAAATCGGCAAGGAGATGGGTTTCTGGCAAACAGGAGACGGCGGAAAGATGTGGAGATGGAGAGCGCCCTTCCCGAACTTCGCGCCTGGTAATGCGCCCAACAACGCTCCCAGCGCCCCGCCAGACTGGACTCCCTCGAAGCAGTGGGGCGCGGGCTGGTTCTTCAACTTTGGATGGAACCCGATAAGCGATACCTTGTACGCTTCGCGAATGGGGCATCCAACCTATGTATTCTCTCCATAACGAATACGAGCGGAACCGCTTACAGTAGGCAGGGTTCCCCCGTTTCGGGAAGGGGTTAGAACGTATTGCAGGGCTACCTCAGTTCGACCTCTAGCCTGTCCCCTGTAGACATCTTCACGGGCGATTGAAAAGTGATTAGCAGGTTATCGCCTTCGGAGACAACCGAGCGAACCCCTATAGGAGACAGCCCCAAACTGACAATAAGGTTCGTTTCGCGTCCCTCAACAGCCCCTTTTGGCGTTCGCAAGCCCTGCACCGTCAATACGGTTCCCGCCCCTCCAAAATGCGCCTTTCCTCTCAACGCGAGAAGTCTATCCAATCGAAAATTGACGAGATAGCCCTTCGCCCTCGGCTTAAACTCAATGCGCCCCCAGAAGCGCGGCATCGTGATGGGCGCGGAGAGCGTGCGCCATGTTCCCGGTATCTGAGGCGCGAGGCGTAATATCTCCGTTTTGGGGTCGTATTCAAACCCCGCCAGCGTCTCTAGGGCGTACCACGCCGCGGCTTGCGCCGCAAACGTGCGAACGCCTGCCTTATCCGATTCCACGTTATAGAGATAAGGGGGGAGCGTTTTCGCGCCCATCGCTATCAGAAGTTGGCTACGCGCCTCTTCGCATCGCTTTTGCAGGGCGGGGTCGCTCATCGCGATAGCCAACTTAGCCCCTCCATTCAGCGCGTTAGCGAGTAGAGTAGCGCTCTCTTTAGAGTCAGCCAAGTTCAAACGCTCTCGCTCTGCGAATAGGTAGCCCAAAGCGCGTTGCACATTGGGGTAGTGAGAGCGTAGCGCCTCCTCATTCCCCGTCCAAAGGCAGTGTTGCGCGACGAGAAGCAGATAGGCGGAGGTGTTTTGAAGGCGCGTGGTCGCATCGTCGGCGCGGGAATCCTGTTGTGCGGGAAGCAAGGTAGCGTAACCCCGCTCCAAGTTCCCTGTGAAGGAGGGCATAGCCCCGTCGGCGGTCTGCGTTCGCGCTATACGCTCAAGGTTCGCCGCGTTCAGTTGAGGGAAGTAACTCGCAAGTAGCCCGCTCGCCGCCAGCGTCTGGAACGGCGACGCAAAGTCCGCCCCTGAACGCGCCTCTCCCGCCTCCCCTACGCCACTCAGCAGACCGCACTCGCCAGTGCGCCCATGAGCGATATGGGTGTAGAGGATAGACGCGCAGTTGACAATCTGGCTGACTAGGGAGCGCGGCAGATTCGAGGAGAGCAGTCGCCTTTGAGGCTCCTCTGTGAGCGCAATCAGGTGGTGATACTCGGTCAGTAGCTCCTGCGCCGTTCGCACTGCGGAGGGGAACTGCTTGTCTGCATAGTCTCCGTAGTCTACGCCAGTAAGCGCGAAGTTATGCGGTACGCGCCACGCAACTGCGAAAGGTATCTCTGCATAGTCGCCGGGGCGAAGCGTTATGCGAACCGCAATCGCTCCGGCGGGGAGGGTCTCGCCCTCTCGCCCCAACGCTACAGTCCCCGCAACTGTTCCCTCTTTTGCGAACCGCTCCCACCACGACGGACGCGCCTCAAGCGCATTCCACCCCGCTGTACTGATAGTCGCCTCTTTTCGGGGCGGACGAACCAGTAGAGCCATCTCTCCTGTTGTATTATCTCGAAGGTGTTCCCCAATGGAGTTACCGGGCGTTAGAGCGGGTCCCTGCATCCCCACTCCAAAGAAGCCCTGCTCATCGGGAAGAGAGAGAGCCGTCCCTCCGTCTCTATGCCGCGCCTCCCCTAGCATCGCGGTTCCTCCCGCCCCTAAAGCGTTCTCCCAGGAGAGCAGGACGCTTACTTCAATAGAGATTGACGAGGGATTTTTGAGTTCAAAGAGAAACAGCCCCGCAGGAAACGAGGAGTTGCGGAGGTCGTGCGGAATGAGGGGGGAGAAGACGCGCAAGCGCATCTGTAGAGGAAGCGTAGGGTCGGCGGGAGTGAGGAACGCCTCTGGAAACATCCCCTGAAACTCTATCCCCTGCACAGCGGGCAGACTATAGGCGTTTTTGAGAGCGAGAGTCTTCGCCTGAGTCCTCTCCCCGCGCTTCGTCCATACCGCCGCAAAGCACCCCGGCAGGCTCTGCAAGGGGCGTTGCGCGTTGTGCGTCCACATCCCCCGCCCTATCGAGCCATCGCTGTTCACTTGAAATGTTCCCGCCCCAACCCCGCCGATAGGCGCGCCGGTAAGAGGCGGGATAGCGCGAACAACCCCGGATTGGGGGTCGAGAGGCGGCGCGACTTGCCCCTGTGCGTTGGAGGCGAGCAGGGCGAAGAGAAGAGCGGCAGTCCTTAGAATACGGGCGGTCATGTCTATTTCACTCCCGGTCTGGGAACCAGATAGAGGAGTTTCCAATGCCCTACTCTCTCGAAACCGATACGAGAGTAGATTCGCCCTGCAATGGGGTTTTCGTAGAAGAGAGTGGGGACTTTCCCCGCGTTTTGGAGGTCTTGCGAAATCGCGGAGACGCACGCCTCCGCATAGCCTTTGCCTCGCGCATCGGGGAGCGTAAACACTCCTCCTATCATCCCCGCCTCACTCCCCTCTGAATTCATAAGAGCGCACGAGACGATACGGGCGGGGTGTAGCGGCGTGGCGGACTCCTCCACTGCAAAGCCCCGCTCACGCCCTACCTTTGGAAGCAGGTTGGCTCTGCTACGATACATAGGGCCCGCGCAGGAGTAGAGCGAGACCAACTTCTCTAGGTCGGAAGCGACCATGGGGCGAGCGAGCGCCATGACATGAGGAGCGCACTGGGGAGGCTGACGGAGAGCCATATAGAAACTGTCCTCCTGCGCGGAGACCTGATACTTCTGAAGGTAGGGGCAGAGGGCGGCGACCGTTTCGAGCGTCCCCCGAACTCCTGCGACTCCTATCTCCGCGTTAATCATCTCCGCAAAAAGAGGGGCGCACTCCCCCGCCATATCCACCACAACAACGGTGTTGGTAAAACGAGTAAGCACGCCGCAGAGGGCGGTCTCGCCAGCGGTGAAGGCTCCCCAGAGGGTCATGTAGGCGCTTTGGAGACCAAAACTCTCCAGATTCATCCGCGCCGTCGCCCAACGCCACTGGTCAGAGGCGACGAGCCGTGCAAATAGCGGCGCGTCTCCCGTTTCCAAACGACGCAAAACGGCGGGGCGTTCGCTCATGGGGTCTCCTCCGTCAGTTTTTACCGTCCGCATTTGGGGCGGGTACAGTGGTCGCGCCGTTATCCACGGGCGGAGCGCCATCGGGCGGAGCCACAGGGCGTTGTTCGGGAGTGACTACCAGTTGTCGCGTGACGAACTTCCCAGAGGTATCTCCTACCGTTATCGTAAAGGTGATAGGCTCAATGATGGCAATGGGGACATCCATGCTTCCAGAGGCGCGGGGAGATTCGCCGACGCTTCCCTTATCAGAGTCTATCCGAACCGACTTCGCGTAATGGGTCTGCCAAAGCAGTTTAATTTTGTCGCCGACAAAAATCTTTTTTTGCCCTGCGCTGAAGGCGACGATTTCAGCGATACAGGCATCTTTGGGGGCGACAGTCACCTTAACAGTCTTCTCCACGAAACTCTTTTCGTCGCTTCCAATGGCGCGAAGCGTGTAAATCGTATCCTTATCCGCTGTAATCGGGTGGGTCTGTTCGTAGAGAGGCAACCCCATGTTGCCGGGGTCAAGTATCAGTTTCACCGCGCCCTTCGCCTGCCATGAGAGGAGTATCGTGTCGCCTTCATGCACCTTTTCGGGTTCTACCTTGAAGAACGCAATACTCGGCTTGGGGGCGGGCGGCGGAATGGTCACATCTATCGTTACGTTTTGCTTAGTTGTCGCTCCATCTTTCCTTCGCACCTCTAGCGTATAAATCGTTTGGGGACCCTGCGGCGTTACGATGATACTTCCCGCTGGCGGCGGAGACGAGGGGATGTTCTCCGTTATTTCGGGACCGTCGCCCTGCCTACGCTTAATAAGCAACGTCTCGAAGTTCGGCTGAACATCCCACGAAAGCGTGACGCTCCCCCCCTGCGGTATCTGGGTGGGCAGAGCGGCGAAACTATGGATTTTGAGAGCGGGAAGCGGGCGGGGCCACAACGACCACGCGACAAATCCGCCAATAGCGACGAGAGCGAGGAAAATGCCCAGTAGTGGCGAAATAAGACTGCGGCGTTCGAGTTGCCCGTGCGTATTTCCTGCGGCGTAGGAGGAGCTGGCGGCGCGAGCGGAGACCGTAAAGCCGTACAGTTTCCCGCCGCCCCAGACGGGAACGGTTTTGGGGCGAACGAGGAGCGGACTCTGCAAGGTCTGACCGGGCTTTATCGTTACGTTCTCTTGCTCGAACTCGTAGGCGCACTCATCGTCCGCGTCGCTTGCGTAGAGGCTCAGAGTCTCTTCCTGATTGCCCTGATTAGAGAGAGAGACCTCAAACTCGTTCACAGGTTGAAAAAAGGTGGCGATGCCGCGCTTGGGGTTGAGTTCGAGTTGGAGGCTACTGAATGACTTTACAGTGAGGGTCGCTTGCGCTACGCCTACCGCGCCTGTCTCCATAGCGCGAACGCGCACAAGGAAGGGGTAGGAGCCTGCGTGGTTCTCGCTCGTGCGCTGTATGCGAAAATTGAGAAGCGCCTCCGCCTGCCCATTGGCATCGAGGTTCATGGCGGGCACGGGTATGCCGTACCACTCGACATCAACGCCCTCCACCTCTAATAGGAGGCGGTCAGCCGTCTCTTGGCGATTGGTCATCGTCACTCTGAGTTGAACGAACTCGCCGGGGTCTACGGAGAGATTCGACTCCGAAAGGACTACTACTATTTTTTGCATATCGGCAATTGGGGAAGACATCGCCTAACTAACTTTCTACTTCAACACGAAACAGAGCGAGATTAGGCTCTCCTTCGTAGCGTTCACAGTTTAGTATGGGATAAATCGGCTGTGATTTAGGAGGTAGGGAGGCATTTTGCGCTCCCCCTACTAAATCACATTATGTAAGGTAAGCGCTATTTTGTCAAGGAGCGCTTATATGGCGATATTGGGGTACAATAAAAACATCTAACCCTCTCAGATTACAGGAAAGCGAGTAAAGCCTTAGTGAACCCGATTCTCCCTCAATCTCTCTCCTTTTTGGCATGGGTCGTTTACGCTAGTTTTTTTGAGTGGTACTGGCATAAGTTATGGATGCACCACCCTCGCGCCCCCAAAGAGGCTTTTCGCGGTCACACCGTAGTTCATCACGGACTCTATCGCGGCGACGACACCTATTTTGTAGATGAAGAGAAGGTGGAGCATATTCTGCTCAAACCCTACGCGCTTCCCCTTATCGTTCTGGCGCACCTGCCTGTAATCTTCTTAATTCAGCATTATGTACCAAATACCGCGATTGGCGCAACGCTCTCCTGCCTGCTCTACTTCGTGGTGTACGAGTATATGCACTGGAATATGCACGTTCCACGCAAGCATTTCGTAGAGCGGTTCCAGTGGTTCCAGTTCTTGCGCCAACACCATAAGTTGCACCACCGCTATATGCTGAAAAACTTCTGCGTCCTTTTTCCTCTCGCAGACTATATGTTAGGCACGATGGTAACGGAAGCCAGCCTCGCCCGTCAGAAAGCGGAGCGCGAAGCCGCTCTTGCGAACGGTAGCCTTCCCAAAAAGGCGCGACGCTAGGCTATTCACAGACCTCAACATGAAACCGCCCCTCTTGCTATCGCTTTAGCAAAAGGGGCGGTTTTGTTTTTGTGGCGAAAAAGGACGAGAGTTCTACGCTCATAAGAGCGAGAGAAGGTATTCGCCCTCCCCGCCTAGAATAGCCATTGACGAGCGTGTATCCTTTGGAGAGAAGCCCTGAACAGCCCCCGCCTGAGCCTAATACTTATGATGGTAGCGTTGTGCCCGATGTTTGGGTGTCGGCGTAACGCGCCCGCGCCCGTATCGCCAAACAGCGTTGTGAGCGCCTCCGCTCCCCTTGTCATGTTCACCGACGTTACCGAGAAGGCGGGTATAGCCTTTCAACACGAGAACGGCGCAACCGGGAAAAAGTATATGCCAGAGACGATGAGCGGCGGCGGCGGCTTTATAGATTTTGACGGCGATGGGTGGCTAGATACTGTTCTTATCAATGGAGGTAGCCTACCGCCCTCTGAAAAGCCTCAGCGCCCCGTCGTGAACCTCTACCGTAATAATCATGATGGAACCTTTACCGATGTATCGCAAAAGGTGGAGGCGAAGGGCGCTTTTTACGGGATGGGAGTCGCTGTTGGCGATTACGACAACGATGGCTGGGAAGACCTCTACATCACAGGCATTCCGCAGGGGCGCCTTCTGCACAACGTCTCCGACGGCAAGGGAGGGCGGAAGTTTGTAGATGTGACGACACCCTCCGGCATCATTGATAAGGGCTGGTCGGCTTCTGCGGCGTGGCTGGACTACGATAGAGACAGCAAACTCGACCTCTTTGTGACGCGCTACGTGGAGTGGTCTCCAGAGAAAGAGCAGGGCGGCTTCTATAGCGTGGATGGGACTCACCGTTCGTATCAGCGCCCGCAGTCGTTTAAGGGGCAGGCGTGTAGGCTCTATCACAATTTGGGGCATGGGGTGTTCGAGGACGTGACGCAAAAGGCGGGCTTTATGAACGCGCCCAACACCAAAGCCCTCGGCGTGGCGGTGTGCGACTACGATGGGGACGGGTATCCCGATATTTTTGTCGCGAACGACACCGAGCCGAATCAACTTTGGCACAATCAGGGGGACGGAACCTTCAAGGAGATAGCGCAGGAGTCGGGAATCGCGCTATCGGGCGAGGGAACGGCGCGGGCGGGCATGGGCATAGATACCGCCGATGTGACGCAGACGGGCAGGTTCGACGCGCTTATAACCAACTTTTCGGGCGAGCAGTTGAGCCTCTATCGGCGAGATAACTCCGGGCTGTTTCTGGATGTTTCGGCGAGGTCGGGAGTAGGCATCGCTACACAGACCTATCTGGGGTTTGGAGCCTTCTTCTTCGACTTTGACCTCGACGGCTGGCAGGACATATTCGTTACGAACGGGCATATCCACGACGACATCGCGAAGCGGGATTCGAGCGTCGCCTATAGAGAGCCTTCTCTACTCTTCCAGAACCGGGGGCAGGGAAACTTTGCGGATGTGAGCCGCCTGTGCGGAGTCGCGTTGACGATTCCGAGAGTGGGACGCGCCGCCGCGTTCGGGGACTTTGATAACGATGGCGCGCCCGATATACTGATTGTCACGAATGAGGGCAAGCCCGCGCTACTGCATAACGAGAACCGAACGGGGAACAACTGGATTCGCCTTATACTACAAGGGACTCGTAGCAACCGAGACGGTATCGGGGCGCGAGTTCGCGTGACGGTAGGCGCTCAAACCCAAACTTTCGAGGTGAAGAGCGGCTCATCTTATCTCTCTGCAAGCGATAGGCGACTGCTTGTCGGTTTGGGCAAGGCGGAGCGGGCGGAGCGCATTGAGATACGTTGGTCTAGCGGCAAGGTGCAGAGCGTTGAGGGGGTGAATAGGCGGGAGACGCGCCGTATTGTGGAAGAGTGACCTAATAGCCCCCCAATTAGGAAGGTTCGCGACATATACTCCGAACGCTCATCATCCGTAAGTAGAGGCAGACCCGCGTGTCTGCCCTCTCATGTGGGCGAACACGCGGGTTCGCCCCTACTTCAAAAATACGCAATTTGTCACCGTTCGCAGTATATAGCCCTCCTAATGAACCACTGAAGGAGTAACGAGTTCTGCTATTTTGTCTTGAGAGACTCGGTTGGTAGCCCAGTCTAACTTGACAATGAAGAGCATAAACAGGGTCAAGAAGACCATGCAGGCGGGGAACAGCGTGTTCGCGTAGTGTCCTGCGAGGTTATCGCGTTGCATCTTTCGCATAGAAAGCCCCGCCCCGATAAGCGTAACGAGCGCGACAGGGACGAGAGTCGCTAGCCAACAGCCGAGAAATATCTGCTGGTGGTTGTAGCCTTCCGGGAGGTGTCCGCCACGGATATTCACCCAGAACGCAACGCTCTGCATTAAGCCTAGCGCGAAGGTCATGGAGAGGCTTATCAGTAGCGCGGAGCAGAGAAACGAGGTGAACGTCTTGCTCAAATCCATGCGCCTTCTCATCACAAAAGCCAATGTCCCTAACAGAACGGCTATCGCACATTGAAAACGAGTCAGCGAAGCGACATTCGGGACAGTTCCCATCGCTTGTTGGAGTTCTACGGTCACGAGAACAGGAACGAGCGCTAGAAGCGCCCCTGCGAATAGAGGCAGAGTGGCTTGAGACTTTTTCGAGTGAATCCCGCTTACCTTGAATCGATTTCGATACGCGACAGCGGAAGCCAAACTCGCCAACAAAAGGCAGAGAACTACCTCGATACCCAACCACTGCGTACCTAGCCAGTAGAGAGGCGCCACGGCATCTAAGTACGCGATTCTATTCCATGTCGTATTATCCATGTGGAGGAGGGACGACATCCCGTCTCCCAAGAAGGTTTTCACCCACTCCGCCTCTTTGGTAAAGCCATGTTTTGTTAGATAGGCGGCGTATCTGACCGCAAACTCCGACTTTGTGTCTTTCCCGTCTACTATTGGGAATACGCTCAAAAGAAGACCTATCCCGTCCGCGCTACCGACCGACTGCCTTTCGTCTTGCATCAGCATAAGAGCGTAGGAGATAACGCCTTGGCGGATAGCGACAGCCTTGCGAAAGTCGCCCTGTTTTTCGTAGGTCTGCGCTCGCCCCAGCGCGTTCTCGTATGAGTTCACACTACCATCGCGAAACGTAATGTTAGAGACGAGTTGGCTAGATTGATATGGAGCCACTCCCCCGCACGCCTTCCGCATACCAGCGTCAATCGCCGCTCTCTCCTCCGCGTAGTACCGATTGACGAGATATGCGCCGGGAAACTCTGCGATACGAAGAAATACCTTTTCGTCCTCTGTTCGATGATTTACCTGGTTGTCGAACAGAGTGAAATAGGCGTTTTCAGGCTCGCCTTGCGCGGCGCTCTCTGCAATATGCGCCACTAAACTCGCAATAGGATAGATAGTCTTTATCGGTTGAACCGCCCCGCCGCGTCTATTATCAGAAAGCATCGGGGCGCTCTGCTTGGCTTGCATCGGAGTAGCGGGGGCGCGTCCCGCTAGTTCGCGAAGCAGAAACGCGGACAACGCTCTATCGTTTGGATGATTGGCAAGCCCGCGCCTGTCTTCATGCGATAACCTCACTTTAATGAGACGTGTATACAGACTATCCCTGTCTGTAGCAGAGTCCTCAATGCCCATCTTAATCGCCGCGATAAGCGCGTCGGTATCGTTAGGATGCGCTTGGAGGTAGCTCTTAAAAGCGTGTTTCATGTATCCCGACGACACATCCAAATCGGAGGAGCCTTTTTTGAGCGCTTCTACTAGATAGCTCGGTTGGAAACTAAAGTCAACCTCCTGTGCGATGATACTACCCGTGTTCGGGCGTAGCGTTAGAGCCAGCAGAACGCCAAGAAGCCCGCCGAAAACCATCCACATCGTTTTAATATGGGGGGGCGCAAAATGCCTGCCCGCGTGTCGTGTCGTTCTCATCTCTTCTTACGCTCCTTCTGAGAGCCGCCCGTCACGTAGGCGCGTCCCGCTTTGTCATAAACAACAGGGAGGGAGTTTGGCGGTAGGTACTGCGGCTTGTCGCCAACGAAAAACCCCGGCGGCAGGTTTGGCGGTTGCGATACGCTTACGTTTTGTTGTGACATCCGCACCGCAGATAGGTAGCTACTCATCGCGGCAGTCGTTCGTTTCTCCTGCCAATTCAGCCCCCAATAACAGAGCGTGCAACCTAGGATAAGCGGCGGAATCGTCCATTTCAGGCGGCGTATGGCTTGCGTCGTCCAGCCGTCTAGTTCGTGTCCGGTGGCGATTTGCGCTAGAACGCGCTCATTCATACGAGCGCCCGCTTTGGCGCGTTGTTGGGATACGAGAAGTTTCTGAAGCGCAACTCGCTCGGATGTCTCCAAAACCTCTTCCTGTTGTTCAGACATGATTCGCCTCCTCTGAAATCTGATTCCACATCTCTCGAAACTGCCCTCTGGCGGCGTTTAGGCGTGAGCGCACCGTGCCTACCGGAATCTCTAACGCCTCCGCAATCTCCGCATACTCCATGCCCTCTACCTCGCGCATAAGTAGCGCGGCGCGTAGCGAGGGCGAAATACCCTCTAGCAGTTTCGCGACGGTGATTCGCGCCTCCGTCTCCGCCTCTGGGCTACTGCGCTCGCCTACCCCTTTCACATCGGATAGAAACTCGCGTTCGCGTTTCCAGTACGGGACTCGCATACGATTCAAACAACATCGAATAACTATCCGATAGAACCATGTGAAGAAGCGACAGTCGCCCCGATACGAGCCTATCTGCCCGTAGACCCGCAGAAACGCCTCTTGCACAACATCTTCGGCGGCATCCGCATCGTTTAGGACGAGCGTCGCCAAGCGAATGGCGCGTTCCCGATAGCGGGTCATAAAGTTATCAAACGCCTCTAAATCGCCCTGCCGTACCCGCTCCGCCCAGAGAGCCTCTTCCCGCGCTTCCGCGTGCGAAAGGACGTTATCCGTCTCCATCTGCGCCTCCTTTGGTCTGGTTAGCGCGGAGGGCGGAGGCGTTGATTGTAGCGTAAGGCTTTTTCCAAAGACCTGCATAACGTAACTCCTGAGCGCGAAATTTCCTTTTCGCAACCCTTTTGACACGCGACTATACGCTATAGTTCGGTAGTGAACAAAAAATCCCTCTGTCCTAATTCATAGGACAGAGGGATTGGTTCGGGCTTCGCCGCTCCTCGCGCTATCGGTTGGCGATAGCCTCCTGCTTGCGTTGCTTCACCTGAACACCCCGCTCTTTGAGGTAGCCGAAGAACTCGCCTCCCTCGCGCAGACGGCGAACGAACATCTGCCTTTCTGTCAGCATCTCCGCGACAATGCCCGCTATCTTCTTAGGACGGAAGTAGAACTCGCGATACATACGCTCCACCGCGTCCTCAATCTCCGCAGGCGACATATTCTCGTAACTTAGCGAAGATACCTGTATCCCAGAACCCGAAATGAGGCTCTCGCGGGAGAACCAGTTGTTGGCTTGCGCTTGGGCGTAGAGTTCTGTTCCCGGATAGGGCGCGGCGATGGAGACCTGAATGGTGTGCGGGTCGAGTTCTTTCGCGAACTCTATCGTTTGGCGGACGGTTTCGGGAGTCTCTATTGGTAGCCCGATGATAAACGTGCCGTGTACCTTTATACCCAGCTTCTTGCAGTTCGCCATGAACTCACGCGCCATTTCGAGCTTAATGCCCTTCTTGATGCGGTTCAGAATATCCTGATTCCCCGACTCGAAACCCACCAGTAGCAGACGAAGCCCGTTGTCGCGAAGTTGTTTCAGGGTGTCGTAGTCTACATGAGCGCGTGCGTTACAACTCCACGTCAAGTTGAGGCGTTTCATGTGCTTGCTTACTTCTATGGCGCGTTGTTTGTCTATGGTGAAGGTGTCGTCGTCGAACATATATTCGCGCACGGTGTCGCCAAACAGCGATTTCGCCAACTCCATTTCGCGCCCTACCGCTTCGGGGGATTTGCTACGGTACTTATGTCCGCCGATGGTTTGGGGCCAGAGGCAGAAGGTGCATTTCGCAGGGCAACCGCGCCCTGTATAGAACGAGATATAGGGGTGCAGAAGGTAGCCGATATAGTACTTCGTGATGTCGAGGTCGCGATGATAGGTGGGAAGTACGCTCGGCATAGCGTCCCAATCTTCAATCAGAGCGCGGTCTGGGTTGTGCTGTATCTCTCCGTTGTCGTCGCGGTAGGAAAGCCCCGTAATCTCCGACCAAGGCTTCTCTTCGGCGAGCTCCTTGCAGGTGTAGTCGAACTCGTGCCTACAGGCGAAGTCGATAATAGGGTTGTCGCGGAGGGTTTTATCGGCAAGCACGGCGACGTGCGCCCCGATAAGCCCGACCTTGAGACCGGGCTTTTGCGCCTTCAGTTGTCGGGCGCACTCCACGTCGTTGGCAAGGGAGGGGGTGCTGGTGTGCAGTATCGCCAAATCGTAGTCTTTTGCGATATTGAGAACCTGTTGCACGTTCATATCGTGGGGAGGCGCGTCAATCAGTTTGCTGTTCGGAACCAACGCCGCAGGTTGCGCGAGCCATGTCGGATACCAGAATGAGGTGATTTCACGCTTGGCTTGATAGCGCGAACCTGCGCCGCCGTCGAATCCATCGAATGAGGGCGGGCTGAGAAACAGAGTCTTTAGCACGAGTGTTACTCCCTGTATAGTCCTTCCACACGAAGCCAGTTATCAAAGGAGATGACTTCGGGAAGGCGAACAATGGTCTCTTTGGCTTCCCTCACTTTGGAGTTGGGAGCCTCATGGGTTATCCAGACAATCTCAGCGTGACCGTCTTGCGCCGCTTTTTGCACGACGACCTCAATGGAGATGTCGCACGCGCCTAGCGCATAAGCGATACTCGCCAACGCGCCCGGCTTATCTTGAACGGTCATGCGGAGGTAGTGGCGCGTCTCTACTTCGTCCATAGGCATGACGGCGCTATCGTCGTAGCAGGTGCAGTGAATACGCCCCGTAGAGCCATGCGTTAGGTTGCGGCATACGTCCATAATGTCGCCAACGACGGCGCTTCCGGTGGGGCCGCTACCCGCTCCACGCCCGTAGAACATCACATCCCCCACCGAGTCGCCCTTAATAAGTATCGCGTTGTATACGTTATTGGTGGAGGCGAGCGGGTGCGTTTGGGGAAGAAGCGTTGGGTGGACGCGGACTTGTAGCCTGCCGTCCGCCATGCGCCTCCCTATGCCCACGAGTTTGACCGTGTATCCCAACTCCTCCGCGTAGGTGATGTCGGCTTTGGTGATATGGGTGATGCCTTCGACATGAACATCGTTTACATTGATGCGGCTAGTGAAGGCGATAGAGGAGAGAATCGCGATTTTGTACTGCGCGTCGTAGCCCTCAATATCGTTGGTGGGGTCTTCCTCTGCATAGCCACGCGCCTGCGCCTCTCGAAGGGTGTCGCCAAAATCGGCGTGTTCCTGCGACATACGGGTCAGGATATAGTTCGTGGTTCCGTTGATGATGCCCATCACCTCATCAATGCGGTTGCCGCCGAGCGCGTTCTTCATCGGCTGGATGATAGGAATGCCGCCCGCCACGCTCCCCTCGAACTGAAAGTCGAGGTTTTTCTGGCGCGCGAGGGTCATCAGGTCGTTTCCCTCTTTCGCTATCATCTCTTTGTTCGCCGTAACGACCTGCATCCCGCGCTTCATAGCGTGCAGGACGTACTCTTTCGCGGGTTCGACTCCGCCGATGAGTTCGCAGAGAATGTCAATATCGGGGTCGTTTAGAACATCGTAGGCGTTATTGGTGAGTAGCGAACGGTCTACTTTGACGGCGCGAACCTTGTCGATGTTGCGAACGGCTATGCGCTTGATATGAAAGGGAATTCCTATCTTGCGCTCAATCTCCGCCCGTTGACGTTGTAGCAAATCCACTGTTCCCGAACCTACCACCCCTAATCCTAAAATACCAATCTCAATACGCGATTTTTTCCATTCAGGCATTCCTACAAAACCTTTCGCTAATCTGTCTTAATAACGACGATAGTGTCTCCCGCTTGAACCAGTTTGCCATCTGGCGCAGGGAAGGCTACCACTACGCCGGACACCTCAGACGGAACCTCGGAGAAGACCTTCATCGCCTCTATCAGCCCTATGGTCTCGCCCGTCGTAACACGCTGTCCCACCTCCACCAGCGGAGGCGCTCCCGGCTGATTTGCGCGGTAGAATGTTCCTACCATCGGAGAGAGAAGCGGCGTGCCGTCCACAACCTTAGGCGGCGCGGGTAGCGCGGGAGTCGGCGTTTTGGGTTGAGGGCGCGGCGCAGGAGTCGGCGGCGCTATAGCGGGCGCTAACGCCGTTGAGACCCTCTGCTTCTTGGGAGAGTAGGAGGCTCCGCGTATGCGTAAGTAACGCGCCTCTTCTTCGAGTATCATCTCTTCGAGGTCGTTTTCGTCTACTAACGCGAGAAGACGCGCGATTTCCTCTAGTTCAAAGCCCATTATCGCCATAAGCGCATTCCATTCGTCCCATCATAGTGCAAGTTACGTGTGTTTGAGTATACATTTTTATCGGCATTTCGTCAAGGAAGCGACAGAAATACAGCCCGCCCTGCACACTAGGACGGGCTGTATTTACACAGAACAGAGGCGAGCTACTTAACGCCTAGAATAGCGCCCGTCTGAGCGTTAATTCGTATCTCTTTGGCTCCGTGCGGGGCGAGATTCTTCTGGTTAGCATCCCACGCGCCTGTGAAGGAGCCGTGTAGAGTGGTTACGCCGTCCGCTGTCTGCGCGATAGGTTTACCGACGCTACGATTCGCCGCAGTGAAGGGGAAGATAGAGATTACATCTCCGCCCATAGCGGAAAAAGTCGCGATAATACCGTTCACAACCGTGCCGTCTAAGACGAGTTTTTGCGTAGGTATATTGCCCTCGAAATTCCGCCAATAGACATCCGTGAGAGTGACGGCAGCCGAAGCGCCCTCCACATCAAACAGCAGAATGGGCCCGTTATTATTTACGCCTGTCGGGGTGGTCATTAAGAGGTCGCTGAAACTGCTGTTGTTTATGGTTACGATGGAGGCGGGGAAATCACCGCGATAGCCGGCGAGGAAGCCTGTCGCGCTTGCAGCGGTTACGCTTCCCGTTCCAATAACGGCGTAGCGCCGCACGGGGGGACCCACTCGAACGTTCGCCTCTTTTGCAGTTGTGCTAGTGACGCGGGACGCAGGAGAAGTTTGGGACTGGTGGTAGATTTCGGGGTTGCTGTCTCTGTTTGTTATAAAGAGTAGTCCCTGACCATCAATATCCCATGTGGGGCTAGTGTCGGAGGCGGAGTTGTTGGTGACGTTGCGATAACCGGAGCCATCTACATTCATCACATAGATTTCGTTGTTTCCGTCTCTGTTGGTGGTGAAGGCGATGTTGCGCCCGTTGGGCGACCACGCAGGCTCGTAACTGTCTTTAGCCGTGTTGGTGAGGCGGGTTTGCGATGTGCCGTCCGCATTCATCATATATATTTCGGAATGCCCGTCTCGTAGGCTACTAAACGCGATTTTCTTGCCGTCCGGCGACCAGACTGGGGCTTGATCGTCCTTAGTGTTGTTGGTAAGCCGGGTCTGGCTTGAACCATCTGCGTTCATGACGTAGATTTCCCAGTTGCCGTCCCTGCTCGAGGCGAAGGCGATTTTGGTTCCATCAGGAGACCATGCCGGGTTGATGTCGCCTGCTGTATTGTTGGTGAGCCTTGTGTCCGCGCCTACCCCATCCGCCATTACGGGGGTCATATAGATTTCAAGGTTGCCGTCTCGCGTACTCACGTAGGCGATTTTGCCGCCGTCGGGAGAGATGACAGGCTGTGTGTTGTCTGAACTGCCGTTACCGATACGTCGCGTATCGTCGCCAAAGCCTAAACCCTGTTGCAAAAGAATAGAACGCTTGCCTATTTCGTCCGTATCGTAAACGAAGTACTCCTGCGTCGGATTGGTAACAGGAAATCGCGCCTCCAATCGGCTTATCTGCCCGGTAAAGCCGACCACCGCCGCCCCTGTAGGGCTATTTCCATTGGTGAAGACAGGGCGGTTCAGGTTGGCGGCGCGTCCTGTAAAGGGTCCCGTTTGGAAGTCTAACCCGGAGGAGAGGCGATTTGAGCCGCTCGATGTCCCGCCTCCACAACCTGCAAGGAGGGCGCAGAGAAGCGGCAAAACGGAGAGGGCGGAGTGTTTAAGTTGATGGTTTTTACGACGGTTCAATTGAGATTTCTCCAGTCCAATATGCGGTATCCTACTCTTGTGTTGAGTAGACCTCTTAACTTTCAGAGGAGATTGTAAGGGTAGTGTAGAAGAGAGTAGGAGGGATGCTTATTTGAAACCTAAAGGTACTTTAGTTTCCGGTAAAAGTATGTAGACAAACTACGTGTTACGACATCAGGCAACTTGTGAGGTAGAGTTAAGTCGCTAAAACAAACCGCCTCAAGGAGCGCCTGATGTCCTCTCTA
>CAIJLM010000066.1 GCA_903821495.1 uncultured Chthonomonas sp.
CGCCGACTGGTTTCGCTCCCAATCCGTCTGGCTTTTGTCCCGCCCTAAGAAGTACTCATGGAGGGCTTTCGCGTAGACCTCAAAGGGCGTCTATTCGCGAAGGTGGCGCTCGATAAGCGTCAGAATCTCCTCTCGCACCTCTTCGCCCTCTTTCCAGACCTGTTCGTACCAGTCCCTGAGCGCGTTTATCTGGTGTGGCTCGGTGGTGAGGATGTTCAATTCGATATTCTGAGTTAGACAGGGATGCGTGAAGTTGGAAGAGCCGACTACTGCATAATCGGGGAGACCATCCCCTTCCATGATGTAGCCTTTTGCATGGAACTTCGCTTTTGTATAGACCCGCGCTTGAATGTGTCCGCTTTGGAGAGACTGCCGTATCGCCGCCAAACCCTTGAGGGAGTCGTCTTTCTCTTTAACCGCTTCGATGCTTTCGTCGGACTGTTCGCGCAAACTCGCCACCAGTTCGGCGCGGGTTCGGCGCGTCGCCTCGTCGCCTAGCAGGATTCGCATACTCGTCAACGGTTGCCATAATCCATCTAGGTCTAACAAGGCTCCAATCTCAAAGTAGCCCGTTGCCACATCCCATTTAAGAGATTGCGGCAACAGGCGCTGAAACGCGGCAAGAACCGTATTCTGTCCCCAATTATCCAACAACGTCGGCAATTTATCGCCAGCCATCAGCGCGTTAGTCCTCAGTTTGTGATACTATTGTTTTGGTCGGTATCAGAATTCAACTCAATCGAAGGAATATCCTCTTCACAACTGAAATAATTACTTCTTGCGCCTCTTCACAACCTCGCCCTCTACGAGCGTTGCGCCCTGTCACCTTCCGCTACGAGTCCGCTAATAGCAAAGGCGGTCATCCCATTCAGAAGCGCGGAATAGTCTTTTCGATGGAGCAGGGCAAGGTAGTACCTATACCCGATACAGACAGTGGGAGGGGGATGCGGACACAAAAAGCAGGAAGACAATATAGGGAACACGAATAGTGCCTCAGACGACTTTATTTAAGGGAGACGTTCGTATGGATGACTTCGGAGTAGTTATCATTGTTGGAACGGTCTGCACTTTACTGGCTTATCTGCTGGCACGCTCCTCGCACCCACCCACCTCAAGTAATGCTACGTTTAGTTCCAGCCAGTGGACGGGGGGAGACACGACCTTTTTTACTACGAGCGCCTCGGTTGTGGAAGCGTTCCAGTGTGTTTTGCAACATATACAAAACACTCAGTTACAGGTGAATCAAATCGACCAAACGCTTTACCGTGTCGTTTTGGAAGCCCCGACGCAATTCGGAGACTATGGCAACTGGGTGACGATTCAGGTTGTCCCGGCAAAGGGAAACCCGACAGGCAGTCAGGTCTTAGTAACCAGCAAACAGAAGTTTGGACCAATAGACACCAGTGTCCATCTGCGCCATAACGCCGCAAACGGAGTGTATTCTATCCTGCTGATGAAAGGTTACGCGACTAGCGAAATTGTCAACTAGATGATGCAAATGAGGAGGAGACGGGTAGGCGGGAGTCAAACCCCGCCCTCTCCGCTACCAGTATTCACTGCCGTACTTCTCCCTCAGCAACTCCCTCCACCGTGCGTCAAGTTCGCAGTAAGAGTGCATCAAGCGTCTATAAGTTTTCCGTCTCATTCGCTTCGGCTTATCATCGGGGAACCTACTATCAGGGTCTCCTTCCCGAAACTTCCGCACCATCTTGAGCATCTTGGCGGAGACTCTATCCAGTTCGTTTTCGTACTTGGAAGCGTAACGAATTTCGCCGCAATGCCTACAGAGAAACCGACTCCCTGTGAAGTAGAGAACGCCGACGCGCCTCCCGCACTCGCAAAGAAACCACGCTTTGCTACCGCCGTAATGAAGGGGCGTGTACGTCACCTGAATAGTCTGGCTAACCTCCTCCTCGTGAACCATGTAGTCTATCTCTATTTCGTTCGCGGAGTGCGTAAACCCTCTAAGACGGTTTGTAACCTCGCTCCCCGTCGTCCATGTGATTCCCCAACCTGTGCCTACACTGGCAAGACATCCTCCCGTATCGAGTGCATTTGAGTAGATACACAAGGTATCCGACGCCATCAATCGCAGTGATTTTTGGGTGAACATTTTCGCGCCTCCCTGTCGAAATCGTTTGGCTAAACTTTTCGCCCTATCTCAAAACTGTCACTATTATATCTCAAATACATTCTTTTAGAACCACTTCTTAAAAATAGTTTTTCACGATGTTTCGGGCTTTGAAATGCCTGACTTCTATTTTAGTTTTCCTTCTATCTTTAGTTTCCGGTAAAAGTATGTAGACAAACTACGTGTTACGACATCAGGCAACTTGTGAGGTAGAGTTAAGTCGCTAAAACAAACCGCCTCAAGGAGCGCCTGATGTCCTCTCTA